>NZ_JCBDGH010000076.1:0-54455 GCF_059833955.1 Vibrio sp. R15-SG3-ISO1A | reverse complement strand
TCTAGGCACTCACTTCTAGAAACTTAAACAAATTTTGCTTGGCGACCATAGCGATTTGGACCCACCTGATTCCATGCCGAACTCAGAAGTGAAACGAATTAGCGCCGATGGTAGTGTGGGGCTTCCCCATGTGAGAGTAGGACATCGCCAGGCTTTGAACATTATCTATTTGAAGCACGATTGAGATAAGACTTTAAATAGACCACTGCGGAGTGGTAGTTCAGTTGGTTAGAATACCGGCCTGTCACGCCGGGGGTCGCGGGTTCGAGTCCCGTCCACTCCGCCACTTAATAGAAAGCCCAGTCGAAAGACTGGGCTTTTTTACGTTTAACGCTCCCGAAAGTGCTGTGCACTTTTCGCGGGCCGGAATGCCGGACCATCGAGTCCTATCCACTCCGCCACTTATACTAAGCCTTAGTCGAAAGACTGAGGCTTTTTTACGTTTAACGCTCCTGGAAGTACTGGGCACTTTTTCGCGGGCCGGAATGCTGGACCATCGAGTCCCGTCCACTCCGCCACTTATACTAAGCCTTAGTCGAAAGACTGGGGCTTTTTTACGTTTAACCCTCCCGAAAGTACTGGGCACTTTTTCGCGGACCGGACTGCCGGACCATAGACTTCCTCCACGCACCTAGCAACTGTATCAAGCTACACCACTACAGGCAGAAAAGCAGGATATTCTGCATCAAAGCAATACAAACGGTCGTTAACTCAGCGTTCCCAGTAGCTGAAGTCTCTAGTTGATATGGCGCCGTTCCAGCTTTCTCAACAAATAGTTGAGGTCTACATCAATGCGCAACAACCACTTGGTTTCGTCCACCATTTTTAGCTTCATAGAGGGCAACATCGGCATTGGAGAGTAGGTCATCCACCGAGTCACTGCGTTTGAGTTCTGCGACGCCAAAGCTCATGGTGCAATCGAGATGAACACTACTGACGATAGGATTCAGCGCCACCTTTTGCCTCAATAGTTCTGCTTGTTGAATCGCTTCTTCCGCTGTGTGCTTGGGTAACAGTATCATAAACTCATCACCGCCAAAACGTATTGCCAAAACCGAGTCTGGAAGAGCGTGCTGCATAAGCTTGGCGACTTTCTCAATGGTTTTGTCTCCCACCAGATGCCCTAGCTCATCGTTAATCTGTTTGAAGTTATCGATATCGGTCATTATCACGCTAAGGGGCAGATGTTCCTCTTTCGATTGACGAACTAGAGAAGGCAGTAACAAGTCCATCGCTCGTCGGTTATAGAGTCCTGTCAGTGGATCCTTTTGTGACAACTGATGGATGGAGTCGAGCAATCTTGCATTGATGAGCCATAGCATGCTCAGGCTAATGGCAACCATTAATATGATGCAGAATAGGTAGGTCAGGGCATGAATCAGTCCAGAACTCATATAACTGCTAATCGTAGGCCCGAGCGCGGTATAGACGAGGCGAAACACCATAAAACTGCCATAGCTGGCAAATGGGATCACCATCATGAGAAGTGGAAACTTGGCATCGTCCTTCTCGCCCTTAAGCAGTGCCCAAGCCGCGAAAAAACAGCAGGCGCTGAGGTAGGCGCTTAAGATAAGGATACGGACGTTGATGGATGGCATTACATAGGTAAAGAAAACAAACAGTAGACCTGCTAGCAGCAATGCCCCCTCTAGCCATTGCACTCCTTTACTGTGATAGGCGCGAATCGCGCAGATGCCTTTCACGGTAAAAAGAAAACCCAGCATGATGAGGGTATTGGCGAGCACTATGGTCAGCCACTCTGGCGCGTTTCCTCGAAAACCTAAAAACATCGGCCCTAAGCCAATCATAAAGATGCCAGCGGCCAGTCGGTTCAATCCTTGAACTTGTTTCTGCGAGGTTTGATAAAAGAACAAGCCCGAAGAATAGATAAAGGAGAAGACGATAACCGTGAAGTTAAGTGTGCGAATGTCTAAAGAGAGGTTGTCCATAACGTAGCCAAAGATGGGGGCGCCTATCGAAGAGTCATAGTAGACATTTTGCTTGGCGATAGCTGCAATCGGATGTCATTTATCCGATACAGGTAGAAAAATGCCAGCGTATTTTGCTGGCATCTATGCACATTGCTGCGGACACTAGGCCTGTTTCTCTGCCCGTTTGGCTTTCTCTACCATTGGGGTAATGGTAGAGCCTTGCACTAAGATGGAAAACACCACCACAGAGTAAGTCATAACCAGGATGATCTCTTTAACGTCAATGAGCTTATCTTGAATGACCCAAATGCCAGAGGGAATGGAGAGTGCCATGGCCAGCGCTAATCCACCTCTTAGGCCGCCCCAGGTAAGGATTTTGACTGACCAAGGGTTGTAGGTGCGATAGCGCTTAAACCCTACGTAAGAGAAAAACACGCTTAGATAACGCGAAAGCAAGACCAAAGGAACGGCGACCGCCATCATGATCCAGTCTTCTTGATGGAATTCAAACAGCAACATCGACATACCGATCAAAAGGAACAAGACGCCGTTAAGGAATTCATCGATCAGCTCCCAGAAATGGTCGAGGTGATCTTCACTCTCTTTTGAAAAGCCGATAAAGCGCGTCCAGTTACCGATCATGATTCCTGAGACCACCATTGCTAACGGGCCCGACACATGCAAAATCTCGGCAAAGGCATAACCTGCGGTGGGAATGCCGATGGTCAGCAGCAGCTCCATAGAGTGATCATCGGTCGCGCTGATCAGGTAGTGGAACAAGAGCCCTAGGGCAAAGCCATACACAATGCCACCTACCGCTTCTTGTGCGAACAGCAAGGTGACGCTGCCCAGTGTCGGCGTGTCGTGACCAAAAGCGATAGTGTAAAGAGTGACGAAAATGACCAAGCCAAAGCCGTCGTTAAAAAGGGACTCTCCCTCAATTTGGGTTGAGATACGTTTGGGGGCATCGAGCTTTTTGACGATCGCTAACACGGCAATCGGGTCCGTCGGAGAGATCAGTGCCCCGAAGAGTAAGCAGTACACCAGATCAAACGGAATGTGCAGCCATTGGCAAAAACCATAAAGACCAAATCCGATGAAGAACGTCGAAAACAGCGTGGCGCCCAAGGCTAAGACAGTGATCTCCCATTTTTGATCTTTAAGGTTGGGCAGTTTGATGCCCAATCCGCCAGCAAAGAGGAGAAAGCCGAGAATCCCCTTCAACAAAAAATCTTCGAAGTTGATGCTGGCGACCGTCTTTGACGCAATTTCTGTCAGTTGGAACCAATCATTTTGGCCTGCAACCAAAATGAGTAACGACAGCACCATAGAGCCCGCAGTGATGGCGATGGTGGTCTGCATTTTACCTATCTTGCTGTTTACAAAGGCAATCAGCATTGCCGCAGCCGATAAAAAGCAGAGTGTGGAGTAGACTGACATGAGTGTTCCAGTGTGTAACAAATTATGAACAAGAATTTTGTTACTGACTTGTTCAAATAGCAAATGATTTTTACCCGTGGTGTGAGACGTATTTTTACCGTTTAGACGTCTAGACTCCTTTTTGAACTGTGATAGGATGGGGAAATAACGAAAGGAATGAGGCAGTACTGTGGGAAGTAATGTAAGGCAGCAAATCGAAGCGCAATTGCAACAACGGATACTTTTGATCGATGGTGGCATGGGCACCATGATCCAAGATTACAAGCTCGAAGAGCAAGATTATCGTGGTACGCGTTTCGCCGATTGGCATTGTGATTTAAAAGGGAACAACGATCTGTTGGTGTTGACTCAGCCTGCATTGATCAAAGAGATCCACAGCGCCTATTTAGAAGCCGGTGCGGATATTCTCGAAACCAATACCTTTAATGCCACCACGATTGCGATGGCCGACTACGACATGCAGAGTTTAAGCGAAGAGATTAACTTCGCAGCGGCCCAACTTGCACGTGAGGCGGCCGATGAATGGACGGCAAAAACGCCGGACAAACCTCGCTATGTCGCGGGCGTGTTGGGCCCAACCAACCGCACCTGTTCCATCTCTCCTGATGTGAACGACCCAGGTTATCGCAATGTCAGTTTTGATCAGTTGGTCGAGGCGTACTCTGAGTCAACGCGCGCCCTAATCAAAGGCGGCAGCGATCTGATTCTTATCGAAACCATTTTTGACACCCTCAACGCCAAAGCGTGTGCGTTTGCCGTTGACTGCGTATTTGAAGAGCTCGGCATTAGCCTGCCTGTGATGATTTCAGGGACAATTACCGATGCCTCTGGACGTACGCTCTCTGGCCAGACTACCGAAGCTTTTTACAACTCACTGCGTCACGTTAGACCGTTATCGTTTGGCTTGAACTGCGCACTTGGCCCTGATGAACTGCGTCCATACGTCGATGAACTCTCGCGTATTTCGGAGTCTTTTGTCTCGGCGCACCCAAACGCCGGTTTGCCGAATGCGTTTGGTGAGTATGACTTGTCGCCACAAGAGATGGCACAACATGTTGAGGAGTGGGCGAAAAGCGGCTTTCTTAACTTAATTGGTGGCTGTTGTGGTACCACGCCAGAGCATATTCGTGAAATGGCTCGTGTGGTCGATGGTGTAGCGCCGCGCGCTCTGCCAGAGCTCCCTGTCGCGTGCCGTTTGTCAGGGTTAGAGCCGCTCACTATTGAGAAAGAGACGCTATTTATTAACGTCGGCGAGCGAACTAACGTCACGGGCTCGGCACGATTCAAGCGTCTTATTAAAGAAGAGCAGTATGATGAAGCGTTGGAAGTGGCCCGTCAGCAAGTGGAAAACGGCGCGCAAATCATCGATATCAATATGGATGAAGGCATGCTTGATGCGCAGGCCTGCATGGTACGCTTCCTTAACTTGTGCGCCTCTGAGCCTGAAATCTCCCGCGTGCCGATTATGGTTGACTCGTCGAAGTGGGAGGTGATTGAAGCGGGTCTGAAATGCATCCAAGGCAAAGGCATCGTTAACTCGATCTCGCTCAAAGAAGGCAAAGAGAAATTCATTGAGCAGGCCAAGCTGATCCGACGCTACGGCGCCGCTGTGATTGTGATGGCGTTTGATGAAGTGGGTCAGGCGGAGACACGTGAACGCAAACTCCAAATCTGTACGAACGCGTATCGTATTTTGGTTGACGAAGTGGGCTTCCCGCCGGAAGACATCATTTTTGACCCGAATATCTTCGCGGTGGCCACCGGTATTGAAGAGCACAACAACTACGCTGTTGATTTCATTGAGGCCGTAGCAGACATCAAACGCGATCTGCCGTATGCGATGATTTCAGGTGGCGTGTCCAACGTATCGTTCTCGTTTCGCGGTAATAACTATGTACGCGAAGCGATTCATGCGGTGTTCCTCTACCACTGTTTCAAGAACGGCATGGACATGGGCATCGTCAACGCCGGTCAGTTAGAAATTTACGACAACGTCCCAGACAAGCTGCGTGAAGCGGTAGAGGATGTGGTGCTTAACCGCCGCTTTGATGCTACCGAGCGCTTATTGGATATTGCCGGCGAATACGCCGAAAAAGGGGTCGGCAAAGAAGAGGATGCCTCAGCACTGGAATGGCGCACATGGCCTGTTGAAAAGCGTTTAGAACATGCGCTAGTGAAAGGCATCACCGAGTTTATTGTTGACGATACAGAAGAGGCGCGAGTCAATGCGAGCAAGCCTCTCGAGGTCATCGAAGGGCCACTGATGGATGGCATGAACGTGGTTGGAGACCTGTTTGGTGAAGGGAAAATGTTCCTTCCTCAAGTGGTGAAATCCGCGCGTGTGATGAAGCAAGCCGTGGCTCACCTAGAGCCGTACATTAATGCAGAGAAACAAGCAGGCTCGACCAACGGTAAGATTCTGCTGGCGACCGTAAAAGGCGATGTTCACGACATAGGTAAAAACATCGTTGGTGTGGTGCTGCAGTGTAATAACTACGAAATCATCGACTTAGGTGTGATGGTGCCGTGCGAGCAAATCCTAAAAGTCGCGAAAGAAGAGAAGGTGGACATCATTGGTTTGTCTGGCTTGATCACCCCATCGTTGGACGAAATGGTGCATGTCGCCAAAGAGATGGAGCGCCTCAACTTCGATTTGCCACTCTTGATTGGCGGCGCGACCACATCGAAAGCGCATACCGCAGTGAAAATTGAGCAAAATTACTCACAACCTGTGGTGTATGTGAATAATGCCTCACGAGCGGTCGGGGTCTGTTCCTCACTGTTGTCTGAGACGTTAAAGCCGGCGTTTGTTGAAAAGCTGCAAGCGGACTATGACGTGGTGCGCGATCAACATAACCGTAAGAAACCCCGCACTAAGCCGGTAAGCTTAGAGCAGGCGCAAAGCAATAAAGTGGCAATTGATTGGCAAAGCTACACGCCGCCGGTTCCTTTGAAACCCGGTGTGCATGTGTTTGATGATTTTGATATTGCAACGCTGCGCCAATACATCGATTGGACGCCATTCTTTATGACGTGGTCCTTGGTCGGTAAATACCCAGCAATCTTTGATCATGAAGAGGTCGGTGAAGAGGCGAAACGCTTGTTCGAAGATGCCAACGCTCTGTTGGATCGCGTTGAAAAAGAGGGCTTGATGCAAGCCCGCGGCATGTGTGCTTTGTTCCCTGCGGCCAGCGTTGGCGATGACATTGAAGTGTACACCGATGAGTCGCGTACCGAGGTGGCTAAAGTGTTGCACAACTTACGTCAACAGACGGAAAAACCTAAAGGTTACAACTACTGTTTGTCGGATTACATCGCACCGAAATCATCCGGTAAAGCGGATTGGATTGGCGCGTTTGCGGTGACAGGGGGCATCAATGAGCGTGAGTTGGCCGATGAATACAAAGCGCAAGGGGATGATTACAATGCCATTATGATTCAGGCGGTGGCAGACCGTTTGGCCGAAGCGTTCGCCGAGTACTTGCATGAGCGGGTGCGCAAAGAGATCTGGGGCTACGCGGCCGATGAGAACTTATCCAACGAGGAGTTGATTCGCGAGAAATATCAAGGCATTCGTCCTGCACCGGGCTATCCTGCGTGTCCTGAGCACACAGAGAAGGGCGCAATTTGGGAGCTGATGGACGTTGAAAACACCATAGGCATGACGCTGACGTCGAGCTATGCGATGTTCCCTGGCGCTTCTGTCTCAGGTTGGTACTTCTCTCACCCTGACTCGCGCTACTTTGCCGTTGCTCAAATCCAGCAAGATCAGGTGGAGAGCTATGCACAGCGCAAAGGTTGGGACATGTTGGAAGCGGAGAAGTGGCTTGGTCCCAATATCAATGGGTAATCTACTCTCTTAGCGCTTGCGCTGAGTGTCACTAACAAAAAGCGCGGCCCTTGGGTCGCGCTTTGTCTTTTTGAAATATCTGTTGAATATATGTTGAATATATGTTGAATATCTGGTGGCGGCTGAGTTAAACAAACAGCGTCGCTAAGCCTAAAAAGACCGACAGACCGATGACGTCGGTGACGGTAGTGAGCGCCATGCCGCCTGCCAATGCAGGGTCGATGTTCATTTTTTTCAGCAGCACAGGAATCATCACGCCAGCCACACCGGCAACAAATAAGTTGGTGAGCATGGCGGCAGAGATTATGCCTCCAAGCATCCAGTCGCCTTTCCAAGCAATGACGATCCCGCCGATGATCAATGCCCACAAAATGCCGTTAAGCAGACCGATGGCGGCTTCTTTCATTAATAGTTCACGTTTGTTGGCATCACCGATATGGCCCAATGCCAAGCCACGGATGACGAGCGCGACCGTCTGGTTGCCTGCCACGCCGCCCATCGAAGGCACTATGGTCATCAAGACGGCAATAGCGGCCATCTGCTCGAGAGTGGCTTCAAACATGTTCGAGACTGAGGCCGCTGCAAGCGCCGCCAACACGTTGGCCCCAAGCCAAATGCTGCGTTTACGGGCTGATTTGACCACGGGCGCAAAGGTATCTTCGTCGTCATCCATACCGGCCATGCTCATCATGGAGTGCTCGGCATCTTCTCGGATGACATCGACCACATCATCGATGGTAATACGCCCAACCAGATGTTTGCTCTCATCGATAACCGGCGCTGAGACCCAATTACGGCGCTCAAACAAGCTGGCGACGTCGGAGTCACTCATGGTCACTTCGATAGCCTCATCCGCATCTTCCATCACTTCGGCAACTTTGATGTCGGGCTGAGTCGTAATGAGCGTGGTAATGGGCAGTTCACCAATAAGGTGGTTCTCTTCATCAATGACATACAAGGCATCGGTCGCTTCAGGCAGCTCGCCTTTCATGCGCAGATAACGCAGCACGACATCCACATCGACATCACCACGAATGGTGATGACGTCGGTATTCATTAGACCACCGGCTGAGTCCTCTGGGTAAGAGAGCGCGGTTTCAATGCGCAGACGCTCTGTCGAATCCATTTGTGACAGAACTTCTCTAGAGAGATCATCCGGTAGGCTTCGCAGTACGTAAGCGACATCGTCGGTGTCCATCCCTTCGGTGGCTTCGGCGAGCTTTTCTGGTGCCATTTTGGACACCAAGTCGTCTTTGACGTCTTCGTTTAGCTCGTCGAGGATTTCACCGTAATCTTCTGGATCGGTGAGTTGCCAAAGGACTTCACGGCTTTTACGAGGTGAGGCTTCGAGGAGATGGGCGATATCTTCGGGTTCCATGTCCTGCAATTGGCGACGGACATGGACGAAGCGGCCGTTTTCGAGCGCTTCAGATACTTCTTGCAGGGCTTGGTGAGCTTGATCGAATTCAATTTGCTCGGCCATGGATTCCCCCTGACTCTAATGGTTCACAATGGTTTGAATAGTAACTTAAATCTTACGTTAAGTAACCTCATGATACGACTTTGCCGAGGAGAAAAGTGCGCCCACGTGATGAATGGAAGGCGAGTGGCGTTCTAAGGGGGGAATTAAAAGGTAGCGTGTGCGAGTGAGGGCCGAGTCGGTGTTATTCCTCTTCGTCGAACTTGTCTTCGATCAGCGAGCAGACCGCTTCTAAGGCGGGTGAGGCATCGCTGCCTTCTGCGCTGATCGTCACGTGTTCACCTTGAGCGGACTCAAGCATCAGTAGACCCATCACACTGTCTGCGGTGGCTTCTTTGCCTTCAGGGTTTTGGATGGTGAGCACGGCATCGAAGGATTGAGCAAGCTCGACCAATTTGACGGCAGCACGAGCATGAAGGCCAAGTCGATTTTGAATGAGGACGGTTCTGCTCTCTTGCTGCATACGGCTATTCCTTGTGATGTTTCTCTAGAGAGGTATGACGAATTTGGACCTGATGGCCCAACTGGGCAAAGTACTCGCCAATCTGCTGAGTGAGGTAGACCGAACGATGCTTCCCGCCGGTGCAACCTATGGCTACGGTGAGGTAGCTGCGATTATTTTTTTCAAGCAGTGGCAACCACTGCTCAATAAATCCTTGGATTTGTCGTTTTAACTCCAGCACCTCTTGATGCTGCTCTAAAAACGATTTGATTGGCGTATCAAGGCCAGTCAACGGTCGTAGCGACGGATCCCAATGGGGGTTAGGTAAAAAGCGCACATCGAACACGTAGTCGGCATCAGAAGGCAGGCCATATTTAAAACCAAATGACTGAAACACCATCACCAAATCTTTGCGTTCACGGCCTTCCACGCGCATGCGTACGGTTTCGCTCAGTTCATGCAATGATTGGCTGCTGCTGTCGATGATCAAGTCGGCTTGCTCTTTGAGCGGGGCGAGGAGGCATTTCTCTTTTTCGATCGCTTGCTCAAGGGAGGTGTTGTGCTGGGTTAATGTCAGCGGGTGAATGCGGCGCGTTTCACTGTAGCGTTTGAGTAACGTTTCTTTGTTGGCATCGAGAAACAACACGCTGGCATCCGACGATTGCTTAAGTTTGGTCAGGATGTCTTCCAGTAGTGTCGGCTCTGAGGGTAGGTTGCGGATATCAATACTGACCGCAACGCTCTGTTTGCTGGTTTGCACTCTCTGGATAAACACATCCAACAGATCTACCGGTAGATTGTCGACGCAATAGTATCCGAGGTCTTCTAAGACACGCAGTGCCACGCTTTTCCCGGCACCCGATTGACCGCTGACCACAATTAAGCGCATTACTGATTTACCATGATGTCGTAAAGTTCTTGATCAGACTGAGCTTTGCGCAGCTGTTTGAGGACCTGTTTGTCGTTGAGGCGTTCTGCCATACTCGAGAGGGTTTTCAAATGCTCTTTGCATTGCTCGTCAGGGACCAGAAGCGCAAACATCAGATCGACAGGGCGATTGTCGATGGAATCAAATTCGACCGGCGATTCGCATTGCAGTAGAACGGCAATCGCTTTGTCGCTCGATTGCATACGGGCATGGGGAATGGCAATTCCATTTCCTATGCCAGTACTGCCCATTTTTTCGCGGCTGAGCATACATTCGAATAATTCAGTGGAACTTTGGCCTGTTTTATCAGCCACAATTTCACTGATCATTTCAAGGGCTCGTTTTTTGCTGGTGCACTGAACTGCACTTTTCGTGCAGTCCAGTGTAAGGATTTCGCGTAGTTGCATGGTTATGGACTTAGTGGGTATTTAGCTTTTCTTTGTGCTTGTTCAATTGACGCACGAGTTTATCGACCAACGAATCGATCGCCGCGTACATGTTTTCTTCGTCTGAAGAGGCGTGAATGTCGCCTTGGTTTACGTGAAGGGTAGCTTCAGCGATCTGACGGACTTTTTCAACTCGAAGTACCACATGGACGTTGTTGATGTGATCGAAGAACCGCTCTAGCTTTTGAAACTTTTCGTTTACGTAGTCTTGCATTGCATCGGTGAGCTCGACGTGATGACCGGTAATATTAATTTGCATAGACTTTCCTTCTCGGTTGTTGGCCTTATAGCAGGCGTTTACGCTGACTCGACGGGGCGATCCCTAGAGATTCACGGTACTTAGCTATTGTCCGCCTTGCGACCTGAATTCCTTGGTCAGCGAGTAGTGCTGCAATCTTACTGTCACTAAGAGGTTTGGCGCTGTTTTCGGCAGCGACCAGTTTCTTAATGAGTGCTCGGATTGCAGTGGATGAGCACTCTCCGCCATTGTCGGTACTGACATGGCTAGAGAAGAAATATTTCAACTCAAAAATGCCACGAGGGGTATGCATATACTTTTGTGTGGTAACCCGTGAGATGGTGGACTCGTGCATATCAACCGCTAATGCGACGTCGTTCAATACCATCGGCTTCATGGCTTCTTCGCCATACTCAAAGAAATCGTGTTGATGTTCAACAATACATTTTGCAACTTTGAGTAGCGTCTCATTTCTACTTTCTAAGCTTTTGATCAGCCATTTCGCCTCTTGCAAATTGGTGCGAATGTACTGGCTATCGGCACTATTGCCTTTACCGAGCGCCGCGTACTGTTGGTTCACTTTCAAGCGTGGTACAGAGTCGGGGTTGATGGTCACTACCCATTTGCCATGATCTTTGTACACCGATACATCCGGGATAACGTACTCGGCGTGATCTTCAGCGATCCGGCTACCAGGGCGAGGATCTAACTGTTGAATCAGTGCTAAGGTCTCTTTGAGCTCAGCTTCTTTGAGTTTAGTCTCTTTAATGATCAGTTTGTAGTCGCGGTTACCTAATTGATCAATATGATCGGTCAGCACCTTTTTCGCTTCCGCAAGCCAGGGGGTCTCTTCAGGGAAGGTCGCCAGTTGCAGCAGCAAGCAATCTTGCAAGTTCACAGAGCCGACGCCGAGTGGGTCAAATTGCTGGATGCGTTTACGCACCGCTTCAATCTCTTCGATTTCGATCTCTTCATTGTCGAAGCTGTCGAGAATATCTTGCGGTGAAACGGTAAGGTAGCCGTAGTCATCAATGGCATCAATGAGCGCGAGTGCTATGGTGCGATCAGTGTCGGTAAACGGGGTCAGATCCAGTTGCCACACCAAGTAATCTTGGAGAGATTGGGTGGTTTCACCTTGATAAACCGGCATGTCATCATCAACGGCTAACCCGGTGCTGCCGGTGTTGGCGCTGTAGACATCATCCCATGTAGTATCGATTTCAAGCTCATTACTGATCTCCGACTTTTCAATCATTTCGGAGCTGTCTTGGGTCTCGATCTCGGAAAATTCAGGTTCTGCAGAATCCGAGTCTGACGCCTCATTGCGGCTCTCTTTTTCCTCAGTACGGTTTTTTTCTTCAACGTTTACCTCGTCATTGGCCTCTTCCACTTCGAGTAGTGGGTTGGAGTCTAATGCTTCCTGAATTTCTTGTTGAAGATCCAAGGTCGACAACTGCAATAAGCGAATCGCTTGTTGCAATTGTGGCGTCATGGCTAACTGCTGTCCTAGCTTGAGTTGTAATGAGGGTTTCATTCAGTAATGCTTGCCTTAATGCTGGAGAACTTTCTTGTTCGTCCTATTATTATCTCTGTTACTTACTGTAATCATAGACGGAATTGTTCACCAAGATAAACTTGTTTCACCTGCTCGTTGTTCAACACTTCGCTCGGTGTGCCCTCTGCAATCAGATGGCCTTGGCTAACGATGTATGCCTTTTCACACACATCCAGTGTTTCGCGAACGTTGTGGTCAGTGATCAAGACACCGAGACCTCTATCCCTGAGGTGTTCAATGATTTTCTTGATGTCGATAACGGAAATGGGGTCGACCCCAGCAAAGGGTTCATCCAACAAAATGAACTGTGGATTAGCCGCTAATGCCCGCGCGATTTCAACTCGGCGACGTTCTCCCCCTGATAATGCCATACCCGCACTGTGTCGAATGTGCTGAATGTGGAATTCTTCAAGTAAATCTTCTAAGCGGTCTTGGCGCTGCTCACGGGTCAACTCTTCACGTGTCTCGAGTACCGCCATGATGTTGTCCTCGACCGACAACTTACGAAAAATCGACGCTTCTTGAGGCAAGTAACCAATGCCCATGCGAGAGCGGCTGTGCATCGGCAAAATACTGATGTCGTTGCCATCAATGCTGATGGAGCCTTCGTCACGAGCCACTAACCCCACGATCATGTAGAAGGAGGTGGTTTTACCCGCGCCGTTCGGGCCGAGCAACCCGACGATTTGGCCTGATTCGACTTGCAGGCTGACGTCTGTCACGACGGTTCGATTGCCGTAGGTTTTCGCTAAGTTTTGCGCTTTTAATATCGCCATAATTTTTTGTGTCGCTATGGTTTCGTATCGCTGTAGTTACTTATCGATATAGTTACGTATCGATGTAGCTACGTTTCGCTTTAGTGATGCTTTCGCGAGTGATCGCGACGTTTTAGCTCGTTACTCTTGTACCGCTTGTGGCTGTAGAACCGTCGACACGCGATCGCCTTTCTCTTTGCCGTCTGCAATCAACTTCTGTGAAGAAATTTTATAGCGAATTTGGTTGCCGCGAATCACGCTGTCGTCTTGAGATAGCATCGCTTGGTCAATCATCGTCAGTTGATCATCGACCATCTTGTAATAGAGTTCTTTCGCTTCACCGTAAAGGGTTTTGCCATCATCGGTCAACTGGGAAAAGGTCGCTAAATTCCCATACCCTTCAATCTCTTGAATGGAACCATCAGCAGGGTCTCGAGTCACCACCACTTTATCAGCGTTGATATTGATGCTGCCTTGCTTGAGCTTCACATCGCCGAGGAAGGTGACTTGGTTGCTCTGCATGTCCAGCTGTTGGCTGTCAGAGTCAATGTATACGGGCTGATCTCGGTCGGTTGAGAGGGCCATGGCGTTGCTTGTCAGTAACAAGCAGGAAATCAGACTAAGGTGTGAGAGTTTCATATCTACCTTGTACGTGTTTGTAGAGGGTTGCGTTGTTATCTGCAAAGTTGCCTTTCATGGCTTGCCCTACTGTTTCAAACTGTGGGCCGACTAAAGTGACTTGGTTGTCAGCCCAAAAATCTCGGTTGTCCAATTGAATACTCATGGTGTCAGTGGACAGAGTGTCAAAGCCAGAATCTGGCAATAAGTTGGTGGTCAGAACGTCTTCATACAGAGTCAATACATGATCTTTGGTGAGGACACCACGTTTTGCGGTGACTTCCCACTCTTGCACTGTGCCGTCTCGATAGACTTTTAGCACAGGGCTTTGAAAAACGGTATCGCCGCTTTGCGCGAAGTGATCCAAATGAGCAGACGTGATCACATAGCTGCGAACCCCTTGTTCATTGTATGAGGTGTTTTCTAAGCCTTGACCACTGAACATGGGCAGTTCTGTGTCCGGATCAACTTGAATATCATAACTTTGCTGCTTGTTGATCAGAGTGTAAGCACTGATGGCGACAACAAGTAGCAAGAGTAGATAGCCAATACGGGTTAGTGTCATATACTCAAACCTTTGTGAGTATCCAGTTCATCGCGTGCTTGGAGGATCAGGTCGCACACCTCACGCACGGCGCCATGTCCGCCACGAATAGCCGTGACATAATTGGCGCGCTGAGCCAACAATGGGTGACCATCCGCCACGCACACTTTGAGCGCGACTTTATCCATAACTGGCCAATCAATCAAATCATCACCAATGTAGCCAGTATGCTCAGGTGCAATGTTGAGCTTGTCGCAAATGTCTTGGTATGCCTTAAGTTTGTCATCTTGGCCTTGATAGATTAGCGTAATTCCCAGCGCTTTCATGCGATTTTCGACAATCGCAGAGCGGCGCCCAGTAATAATGGCAATCTCAATGCCTGCATTCATCAAGGACTTGACGCCATAGCCATCGCGAGTGTGAAAGGTTTTGAGTTCTTCGCCCTGATTACCCATGTAAATCAGGCCGTCAGAAAACACCCCATCGACATCGCAAATAAGCAGTTTAATCTGTTTGGCAATCGCAAACAGATTCGGTTCCACGGGTTGGTAAAGAGTGTCAATCATCGCAGACATTACATCACTCCCGCTTTCAATAAATCGTGCATATTCAGTGCGCCCACGACGCGTTGTTCTTGACATAAAATCAGGCCATTGATGCTTTTGTTTTGCATCAAAGCCAGACCTTCTGCGGCCAGAATGTCCGGGCTGGCAGTCGTTGGGTGCGTGGTCATGACATCACCGATTAACGCGGTGTGGATATCAATACGTTTATCGAGAATACGACGTAAATCACCATCGGTGAAAATACCGACCAGTTTTTGCGCTTCATCGACCACGGCCGTCATGCCCAGCCCTTTCTCGCTGATGACCAAGAGTGCATCGCGAATCACTGTGGTTGGCGTCACCAAAGGCAGTTGTTCACCGGTGTGCATGATGTCTGACAGCTTCAGCAGTAGCTTACGACCTAAAGCGCCGCCCGGGTGGGAGAGCGCAAAATCTTCGGCGGTAAAGCCGCGTGCTTGGAGCATGGCAACCGCCAGTGCATCACCCATCACCAGCGTTGCCGTGGTGCTTGAGGTAGGCGCCAGGCCTAGTGGGCAGGCTTCTTTGGGCACCGTGATTTGCAAATGCAAATCAGACAGCTTCGCCATGTTGGATTCTGGCTTGCCGGTCATGCTGATGATTTTGATATTTAGGCGCTTAAGCACTGGGAAAAGGCCCAAGATTTCTGAAGATTCGCCGGAATTTGAAATAGCCAGCACGATATCATTTGGATCAATCATGCCGAGATCTCCATGCGCGGCTTCGCCTGGGTGGACGAAAAACGCCGATGTGCCTGTGCTTGCCAGCGTGGCGGCAATTTTATTGCCAATATGGCCTGATTTGCCAATCCCCATTACGACCACTTTGCCATCGAGGTTATTCAAAATGAGATCGCACGCCTTGGCAAAATCGTCATTGAAGTATTGGTCGAGCTGCTTGAGTGCATCAATTTCAGTGTTCAGCACCTCGAGCGCGGCGCTGCGGTAGTCGTACATACAAAACTCCAAAAGGTTAAGCGGCCATATTCATCACGAGATAGGTTTGGTAGGCGATAAAGCAGAAAAACAGCACGCCACCTTCTAATCGATTGATGCTGCGTGATCTACCCAGCGCCATCGCGACCAATAAGAGTGATACGCCGAGCATGACCCAAAAATCACGTCCCATCGCATACTCGCTGAGCATGGATGGGTTAAGAATGCCAGGGATGCCCATTACCGCAAGAATATTGAATACGTTTGAGCCGATGATGTTACCGACCGCCATGTCATCTTCCCCTTTCATGACGCCAGCCAGTGAGGCGGCGAGCTCAGGAAGACTGGTTCCGACAGCAATGATGGTCAGGCCGATGACCAGATCGCTCATGCCAAAGTATTGGGCGATGACCACCGCGTTATCGACCAAAGTGTCGGCAGCGATGGGCAGCAAAATTAAACCGACCACGACCCAGATGCCCGCTTTGAGGTTACTGACCCCTTCAGGCACTTCAGACTCTTGCTCTGCCAGTAGTGCGTCACCTTTTTGCTTTTCGCTGCGGCTTATTTGCAACATCGCCACAATAAAGGCAGCAAACAGCACAAACAGCAGTGCGCCTTCATAAAAGCCTAAATGGTTATCCCAGAGCAGGACACCCGCTAGGACGGTAACGCCCACCATCAGTGGTAACTCACGTCGAATAACGGCTGAGCTGATGGAGAGAGGTTTAATGAGCGCTGTGATGCCGAGAATCAGTGCGATGTTGGCGATATTCGAGCCAAGTACGTTGCCCACCGCGGTGTCGGTTTTACCTTCAAGGGCGGCGGTTGCAGAGACCATCATTTCTGGTGCTGAGGAGCCCATCGCCAAGATTGTCATACCGATAACCAACGGAGAAATACCGAAGTTTCGAGCCAGCGCGGCGGAGCCAAACACCAGTTTGTCCGCACTCCAAACAAGCAACACTAACCCGACGATGAGAAACGCAATCGCTTCAAGCATGATAATCCCTAAACAGTAGACAACGTGAGAATTTAACCGTCAATTTTGACGCTTTGCCGTTTAAAAGGGAAGCGGTAAAAGGAGAATTTTCATGTTCATTTTGTTGTGAAATTCGTAATTTAATTATTTTTGTCGTTAAATTAATAAAGAAAGAGTCACTCACAATTCACGCTGTGTGGCTTTAAATTCGTCATTAATCTGCTTATGATTGCGCATCAATAGGGATATCAACGGGTTCGTTATGCCAGAAGAAGATTTGGTTACTATCCAGAAGCTTACCTTCTCTCGAGGGACGCGCAAGATCTTCGACAATGTCGATCTCAGCGTGCCGAAAGGCAAGGTCACAGCCATTATGGGCCCATCAGGGATTGGTAAAACGACCTTACTCAGGTTGATCGGCGGTCAACTCTACCCAGACAGCGGTGAGGTGTGGTTTGACGGTCACAATATTCCTACCCTGAGTCGCAACAAGCTCTATCGAGAGCGTAAAAAGATGAGCATGCTGTTTCAATCGGGCGCACTGTTCACCGACTTAACCGTGTTTGACAACGTGGCATTTCCGCTGCGTGAACATACCGAACTCGACGAAGCCATGATTCGCACTTTGGTGCTGCTCAAGCTAGAAGCTGTTGGCCTGCGCGGGGCCGCTGAGTTAATGCCAAGCGAGCTCTCCGGTGGGATGGCACGCCGCGCTGCGCTGGCTCGCGCTATTGCGCTAGACCCAGAGCTCATCATGTTTGATGAGCCTTTTGTTGGTCAAGATCCAATCACCATGGGCGTGCTGGTGGAGCTGATTCGCAGTCTTAACCACGCACTTGGGATCACCGCCATTGTAGTCTCACACGATGTCCCTGAGGTGATGAGCATTGCTGATAAGGTGTACTTAATGGCCAATGGGCAAGTGATTGCATCAGGCTCGCCGCAGCAACTGCGTGATAATCCGGATCCACAAGTGCAGCAGTTTCTGCTTGGCCAGGCCGATGGCCCTGTGCCGTTTCGTTATCCCTCTCAACCCATCGCAAAGGAGCTGTTCTCCTAATGTCGGATTTGGTCAATGTCATCGCTCATATCGGGCAACGCAGCTTAGCCATCGCGAGTGCCTTTGGTCGCTCGAGTTTGATGTTGGCGGGCGCGATCATCGCTCGCCCTCAGCCCGTCAAACACTTGCCGTTGTTGGTTAAGCAGCTTTATAGCGTCGGTGTGCAATCGCTGATCATTATTGTCTTGTCGGGGCTATTTATCGGCATGGTACTGAGTTTGCAGGGCTACGTTATCTTGGTGGATTTTGGCGCGGAGGGCGCACTTGGCCAGATGGTGGCGTTGTCGCTACTGCGAGAGCTTGGCCCTGTGGTGACGGCGCTGCTGTTTGCCGGGCGAGCGGGCTCCGCATTGACCGCAGAGATCGGTTTGATGAAAGCCACCGAGCAATTATCGAGCATGGAAATGATGGCGGTCGATCCGCTGAAACGAGTGATTGCGCCACGCTTTTGGGCCGGGGTGATTTCTATGCCGCTGCTGACGATGATATTTATGGCGGTTGGCATCTGGGGCGGGCAACTGGTCGGCGTTGATTGGAAAGGAATTGATCACGGCAGCTTTTGGTCAGCGATGCAGGCGTCGGTTGAGTTAGGTCAAGACATAGGTAACAGCTTCATTAAAAGTTTTGTATTCGCTATCACAGTGACCTGGATAGCGCTGTTTAATGGCTATGATGCCGTGCCGACTTCGGCCGGGATCAGCCAGGCGACGACACGCACCGTCGTGCACTCTTCACTCGCGGTACTGGGGCTAGACTTCGTACTCACCGCCTTGATGTTTGGGAATTAATCATGCAACAAACACGAAAGACAGAATTATGGGTCGGCAGCTTTGTCCTTGCCGGAATTTGCGCAATCTTAGTGATGATTTTTCAAGTCGCTGACGTTAAAGGACTCGGTTCTGGTGACACTTACACGCTCAAAGCGGAGTTTGACAACATCGGCAGCTTGAAGGTGCGCTCGCCGGTGAAAGTGGGCGGGGTAGTGATAGGACGCGTGGCGAAAATTGAGCTTAACCCTGAGTCACTGCTGCCGGTGGTGACCTTGTCGATTAGCCGCCAGTTTGACCAGTTTCCGGAAACCTCGAGCCTTAAAATTCTCACCTCTGGTCTGATTGGCGAACAGTACATTGGTTTGACGCCTGGATTTGTCTTTGATGATGAGCAGATGCTGGTGGACGGCGATTATATTGAAGACACCAAGTCAGCGTTGGTATTGGAAGATTTGATTGGCCAAGTGCTGTATAGCTTTGGCAGTGACTCTGACCAACAGGCAGAGTAAGGAGAAAAGGATGTTTAGAAAGTTAGTGCTTACTCTCGTATTGGTTATTGCCAGTGTTTCGGTTGGAGCAAAAGAGGTCAACAGGCAAGACCCGTATCAAATGATGGTTCAGGTATCGGATCAAACCTTTGCGCGTCTCAAAGCGGAGCAGGCGCAAATTCAGCAAGAGCCAGAAAGATTGAAGCTCATCGTAGAACAAGAGTTGATGCCGTATGTGGATGAAAAATACGCGGCGCTCAAGCTACTCGGACCAAATTTAAAAGGGGCGAAGCGTGAGGACGTATTGGTGTTTATCGACGCTTTTCGCGCTTATATTGTCGCCTCTTACGCTCAAGTGCTGACCCAATACACTGACCAGACGATTGAATTTGAACCTGAAGGTCGTGTGGATGACAGCCGCACCATTACTGGCGTGAAGCTCGACATCATTGATTCGCCAAGACCGAACATCAAGCTTGAGTTCAAATTGCGTAAAGACAAATCGAGTGGTGAGTGGAGTGCCTTTGACATGATTGCAGAAGGCATCAGCATGCTGTCGAGCAAGCAATCGGAGTGGAGTGGCAAGCTGCGCCAAGAAGGGATTCTTGCGGTCGCACAGGAGCTGCAAATACTGGCGAAAACGCCGATTCGCTACGAGAACAAGTCGTAATGAGCGGGGCGACATGGCAGTCGTTGTCCGCTGAATGCTGTGAACTGTCTGGTCATTTGGATAGAGACAGCGTACCTGCACTTTGGCGCACATTGCAGCAGTGGCAACCTCAAGCGCAGAACGTAGAATGGTCATTAAAAGCGGTTAATCGTATCGATTCTGCCGGAATGGTGATGCTAATTCACCTAATTGAGCATGCAAAAAAACAAAACTGTCATATAATGCTCAGCTTCGTACCAGTGGAACTCAATACCCTTTTTCAATTGAGTAATATCCGCAAGGAGCTGGCTGGACACATTAAAAATTAATACCGGGGTGGATCGTGGATAGCGCACAAGTACAACAGATTTTAAATAACGCACTAAACCTGGAAGAAATACACGTTAAAGGAGAGGGCAGCCACTATGAAGTGGTGGCCGTTGATGCGTGTTTTGATGGCATGAGCCGCGTTAAAAAACAGCAGCTAATTTATGCTCCTCTCATGGAATACATCCAAAGAAATGACATTCACGCTGTTTCTATCAAAGCCTTTACGCCGCAAGAGTGGGCTCGTGATAAGAAGTTGATGTCACTATAAGGTTTAGTCATGGAAAAGTTTCGAGTAACGGGGTCTAAGCAACCTCTCGTTGGTGAAGTCACCATTTCAGGCGCCAAGAACGCGGCTTTGCCGATTTTGTTTGCCTCTATTTTGGCCGAGGAGCCTGTTGAAGTATCGAATGTACCCAAGTTACGTGACATCGATACTACTATGGAGCTGCTTAAGCGCCTCGGCGCTAAGGTTGAGCGCAATGGCAGTGTCCATGTTGACCCAAGCTGCATCACAGAGTACTGCGCGCCATATGACTTGGTGAAAACCATGCGCGCATCGATTTGGGCGCTTGGCCCGCTGGTGGCACGTTTTGGTCAAGGCCAAGTTTCGCTGCCTGGTGGCTGTGCAATTGGTGCTCGTCCTGTGGATTTGCATATCCACGGTTTAGAACAACTAGGCGCAACGATCACTCTAGAAGACGGCTACGTGAAAGCGCACGTCGATGGTCGCCTTAAAGGCGCTCATATCGTGATGGATAAAGTGAGCGTAGGCGCAACCATCACCATCATGTGCGCTGCGACGTTGGCAGATGGCAAAACCGTATTGGATAATGCCGCGCGTGAACCAGAGATTGTTGATACGGCTGAGTTTTTGAATAAGCTGGGCGCAAAAATTTCTGGTGCAGGTACGGACACCATCACGATTGAAGGGGTTGAGCGCTTAGGTGGCGGTCAGCACTCTGTGGTAGCCGATCGCATTGAAACGGGGACCTTCCTTGTGGCTGCCGCCGTATCGGGCGGCAAAGTGGTGTGTCGCAACACCAATGCGCATCTGCTTGAAGCGGTGCTGGCGAAACTGGAAGAGGCAGGGGCCTTGGTTGAAACGGGAGACGATTGGATCTCCGTGGATATGACTGGGCGCGAGCTTAAAGCCGTGTCGATTCGCACTGCACCACACCCAGGTTTTCCAACCGACATGCAGGCGCAGTTCACTTTGCTGAACATGATGGCGAAAGGTGGTGGTGTGATCACGGAAACCATCTTTGAAAACCGCTTTATGCATGTGCCTGAATTAATGCGTATGGGCGCGAAAGCTGAGATCGAAGGCAATACTGTTATTTGCGGTGATGTGACCTCGCTGAGCGGCGCTCAAGTGATGGCGACGGATCTGCGCGCTTCCGCCAGTCTGGTGATCGCCGGCTGCATTGCCCAAGGCGAAACCATCGTTGACCGTATTTACCACATCGATCGTGGTTACGACAAAATCGAAGACAAGTTGACAGCGCTCGGCGCCAAGATTGAGCGCTTTCGCGATTAACGCCTTGTCATAGTCTCTTGCCGACAATAGTAAGCCGAAACGGGAGTTTCGGCTTTTTTATAAGGGTGAGATCAGTTAGAGTCGAGCTAGTTTTTAGTTCATAGTGTTCTTGGAGAACCACAATGATTGCACTACTTCGTGTATTGGCTGTTGCGCTTTTTGCAATTGTTATGTTTATTTTTGGTTGCGGCTATTGCTTGTTAAGCCCTCGCAACCCTAAACATGTTTTCACCTTCGGTCGCCTGTTTGGCAAAATGTCGAGTGTGTTTGGTATCAAGCTAGAACTGCGCATTCCAGACGATGCCTACCAACGCGGTCAACATATCTACATTGCCAACCACCAGAACAACTGGGATTTGTTCACTGTCTCTTCGGCGGTGACACCAAAAGTGGTTACTGTGGGTAAAAAGAGCCTCGCGTGGATGCCACTGTTTGGTCAGCTTTACTGGTTGACCGGTAATATCCTGATTGACCGTGCGAACCGCTCGAAAGCGAAAGGTACCATTGATCAAGTGGTCGATAGCATGAACAGTAGCGATGTCTCTGTATGGATGTTCCCTGAAGGAACGCGCTCACGTGGCCGTGGCTTACTGCCATTTAAAACCGGTGCCTTTCACGCCGCTGTGGGAGCGAAATTACCGATCATTCCTATTGTGTGCAGCTCAACCAGTGGCTTGAAGCTCAATCGTTGGAACAACGGTCATGTCATTGTAGAAATGCTGCCACCGGTCTCTACCGAAGGGTATGGCAAAGAGAATGTACGTGAATTGGCAACGCTATGCCGCGAGCAGATGGCGAAAAAGCTAGAAGAGCTCGATAATGAAGTGGCGATGCTGAATCAGCAAGAGGGCGTGAAAGCCTAATTCAACCCACGACCGCAAAACCGAATATGAGCAGTGACCTAGAGTTGCTGCTTTTTTTTGTTTGATTTATAGAAACACAAAAAAAGCCAAGTCTTTCGACTTGGCTTTAAAAGTGGCTCCTCCTGCTGGGCTCGAACCAGCGACCTGCGGATTAACAGTCCGTCGCTCTACCAACTGAGCTAAGGAGGAATTATCTTTTTACGTTTCTTTATGAACAGAGCTCTAATAAAGAAATGGTGCCGACTACCGGAATCGAACTGGTGACCTACTGATTACAAGTCAGTTGCTCTACCTACTGAGCTAAGTCGGCGCCGGATTAACAAGCTACGCTCGTTAATGATATTGGCTCCTCCTGCTGGGCTCGAACCAGCGACCTGCGGATTAACAGTCCGTCGCTCTACCAACTGAGCTAAGGAGGAATTATCTCGTTTGCGATAAAGAATAAATGGTGCCGACTACCGGAATCGAACTGGTGACCTACTGATTACAAGTCAGTTGCTCTACCTACTGAGCTAAGTCGGCACACTGTATTCTTTGCGCTATGCTGATGTTTAATGACACCAACAAAATAAATTGTGGTGCCCGGAGGCGGAATCGAACCACCGACACGAGGATTTTCAATCCTCTGCTCTACCGACTGAGCTATCCGGGCGACGGGGTGTATTAAAAGACTTTTCGTGTTTGAGGTCAACATCAAATTGCAAAAAAAATATCGTTTGTTGCTTTTCTATACTTAGTGGGCTGTTTTTGCCCATTTTGCTGATTTGAACCATAACGCTTGGCGTATAAAGCCGGGTGGAAAAGAACAAAGAGTGATAACAGAGAGGAAAAAGCACGCGGTAAAGCGTGCTTTTTGTTACTTATCGTATGGATTAGTGTTTAACGTTAAACTTGCTTACCCAAGTTTCAAGCTCATTGGCCAGTTTACTTAGGCTTTGCGTACTGTTGTGGCTTTGTGTGACGACATCCGCCAATTGGTTGCCGCTGTGTTCGATCATATTAATACGCTTGGAAATATCGTCGCTGACTTGAGTTTGCTCCGCCGCCGCTGTGGCGATTTGGTGGCTCATCTGAGTAATCGACTCCAACGCCACAACAATTTGCTCGAGCGCCTGAGAGGCATTTTGCGACTCAACCACCGTACTTTCACTTGTTGCGGCGCAAACATCCATGGTTTGAATCGCGTTGCGTGACCCTTGCTGCAAGTTGCTGATCATATGTTGAATTTCTTTGGTGCTCGCTTGCGTGCGTCCGGCAAGATTGCGTACTTCATCTGCAACGACCGCAAATCCACGGCCCTGTTCGCCCGCTCGTGCCGCTTCAATCGCGGCATTGAGCGCCAGTAAGTTAGTCTGCTCGGCGATATCACCAATCACATCCAACACTTTTACGATGTTGTTGACATCATTATCCAGATCGGCAACCGCTTGGCTGGCAGTGGCAAGTTGATTGGCCAGTCCTTGGATGTTATCCACGGTATTGTGAATAAGCTGCTGGGTGTGCAGGCTTTGCTGATCCGCTTGATGGGTGTTTTCTGCGGTGTCACTGGCGGAATCGGCCACATTGTTGGCAGAGGAGGCCATTTCGGTCATTGCGGTCGCGATCATTGCGGTGGATTGCTGCTGGGTATCGGTCAATTGAGCGATGCTGGCTGAGCGCTCTTCGACTTGCGCCAGTTCACCACGGAGCGCTAGCATGGAGTGCTCCATATTGGCGACCATTTTCGCTAGCGACAAGCTCATCTGTTGTACCGCGTGGTAGATGCTGCCTTGTGGCGCTGGATTGGCAAATGAGGTTTGAATCTCACCATTGGCGACCGCTTGTACCGCTCGTTTCACTTCTTGCGGCTCACCACCGAGCAGCGACAGCATCGCGCGAATTGCCCAGAGTAAAATCGCCGCAATCAGCGAAGCGATGATAAGACAGAGCGCCAGTTGCCATTGAGCGGTTGACCAAAAACGGTCGTTCACTTCATCAAAGCCGATCCCGGTACCGACAACCCAACCCCAACGCGGCGTTTTTTGCGCGATGGAGAGTTTATTTTCTATGGTGCCATCTACTGAGGTTCCACTCCATTCGTACTCGGCGATACCACGAGGATTTTGCGCGATCGCTCGAAGTAAGATATCGCCAACACTCTTGCCGTGACCATCTTTAAAGTCATGGAAACTGGTGCCGTGCAGTTGAGGATCGAGCGGTGTCGCGACAAACATCATCTTCTCGTCTGCCACATAGACATACTCATTGTCTTTGTAGATGTTATTGCGCAGTAGGCGAGTGGCGAGGGCTTTGGCTTGCTCTTCTTCAAGCGTGCCGTCGGCCGCCATCTTTTCCACTTGGGTTAATATGCTGTAGGCACTGCGAAACAGTTCGGTGACGCGAGCTTTATTGTCGAGATTGCTGGCGACTCTTAGTGTCCAAAGTCCGGTGGCACTTAGCGCCAGTAGGGCAATGAGGATAATTCCCGATAATAAATAAGCTTGTGTTTTTAATTTCATAGAAGGGTGTTCTCAACAGTGTTGCGCTGGATTGTCGTCAGTCGACGGCTGGGGTTGTCACATTAGTGTCATATTAATCGAGGGTAAAGAGACAAGATATTGTCGGATTTTCAAACTGAGAGGAGGATTAAATTTTCGATTAAAAATAAGTGGACAGATAACAAAAAAGCCCCAGTCTTTCGACTGAGGCTCTGATGTGGCTCCTCCTGCTGGGCTCGAACCAGCGACCTGCGGATTAACAGTCCGTCGCTCTACCAACTGAGCTAAGGAGGAATTATTCGTGTATCGCGTATAAACATGACACCAAATAATGGTGCCTCGAGGCGGAATCGAACCACCGACACGAGGATTTTCAATCCTCTGCTCTACCGACTGAGCTATCGAGGCAAAAGAATGGTGCCGACTACCGGAATCGAACTGGTGACCTACTGATTACAAGTCAGTTGCTCTACCTACTGAGCTAAGTCGGCACACTGTATTCTTTGTGCTTTGTTGATGTTTAATTATCTTAGACGCCAACAATCAAATTGTGGTGCCCGGAGATGGAATCGAACGCGGACGGCCAGTTGACCGACACATAATTGCAGAGCAATTATCTTTGCATTCGTCTTACTTCAAACACCTTAAATATGGTGCCCGGAGGCGGAATCGAACCACCGACACGAGGATTTTCAATCCTCTGCTCTACCGACTGAGCTATCCGGGCGACGGAGCGCTATTAAACGGATTTTCCGTCTTCGCGTCAACTTGTTTTTGGAAAAAAAAACAAAAAAGTGGTTAAGTGCCGACAATTTAGCCGTTTTGGTACATTAGGTACTCCCCGAGTTAAAGGCTTTTTTGAAATTTGTTACTTTCTCTAGGTAACGACGCGCTTCTGCGTTGGGATGCTTTTTCGTCAGCGCCCAGTAGACCTGATTTGGCTGTAGGGCATTGAGATCACGCATCGCCCGTTTCCTGTCGTTGCGATCAAAAGTGTTGAGTACGCCCCCGGTGCCACCGTTGTAGGCAGAAATCATGCTGTATTCGAGCGATGTCGGGTGGCGAACGTCTTTCAAGTAACGATTTTTTAGAATGTAGAAGTAGGCGGTACCCGTATCTATGTTGTTTTCAGGATTAAACAGATACTCCGGCGTCGGTTGGCCGGATTTCTTTTTCACCAGTTGAAACACATCGCGCCCTGCAGTTTTCGGCACGACCTGCATCAGGCCATACGCGTTGGCCCAACTCACCGCATAAGGATTAAAGCTACTTTCGGTTTTAATGATGGCGTAGATAAGATCTTCTGGAATGTCATATTTTTTCGATGCGCGGCGGACAATATCGGCGTACTGATAGCTGCGGATCTCGATTTGCTCTTCCACCATTGGAATTTCAACGTAGTAAGCTTTTTTGAAGTCGACATCTTTCACTTTCAGGTGATTGGCAATGAGGTAATCGGCGAAGCGATTAGCGCGCCATGACCACTGAATGGCTTTGTTGTCTTGGTCGACCACTTGGCGATAAAGAAACGGCTGACCTTCGAGTTTGATCCCTTTAGAGGAGAAGAGATCGACGTTCGCGGGATCATCGGGCGTGAGCAGTGTGGTGACGATGGCGTTTTTTAAGTGGCCTTTAGGATCGGTTGGAGAGACGGTTTCAACCGTGATCAGTCCTTTATCGAAGTTCACTTCTGAACGACTTAGATAGTTGTCGATGTATTTGACGTAGTTACTTTTACCGGCGAATTTGACTTCCGCGCGGCCCCAGCGTTTTTCGATGTTGCCAGAGAAACTGGATATGAGCGACTCCAGTGCGGCGGTGTCTTTCTCAAATTGACCAGGCAACTCAGCCAGATTTTTGGCGAAACGGTTGGTGGGCTCGTAGTTGACGTCATAAAGGCTTTCAACAAATTCGCGGCTACAACCCGTTAAGACCACGGCTAGGCTCAAGGATATAACTGGGCCAAAGTAAGCTAACTTCTTCATATCTCTCTCAAAAAAAGACACCCGCTCTTAATGGGGTGTCTTTAAAGGCTGCGGTTATTCGCTCGGTGGCGTGTATCCCTCGATATGGACCTCTTTGCCTTCAAACAGGAAGTTGACCATCTCGGTTTCGATCAATTTACGGTGCTCAGGATCCATCATGTTGAGCTTCTTTTCATTGATCAGCATGGTTTGTTTGTGTTGCCACTGCGCCCATGCTTCTTTTGAGATGTTGTCAAAAATACGTTTACCTAGTTCGCCTGGGTAGAGCTGGAAATCCAGTCCATCGGCTTCTTTTTGTAGTCGAGCACAAAATACCGTGCGGCTCATAACGACTCCTTTGATCGAATGCTGCGTAGTTCTGACGGTAAGCTCTCCAGCAATTGCTTCACGGGAGCGGCCAAACCGACTTCTACAGGTTGGGATAAGTTATACCAAAGACCTTTGCTGCCTTCCATTATCCTATCGGGTTGCTTTGATACGTCTACCAAAATTGGCGTGATATCGAGGTGATAGTGACTGAAGGTGTGGCGAAACGCGATCAGTGGTTGTTGGTCGACAATGCTGCTTGGCAGCACGCCTCGGGTGTCGAGTGATGGTTCGATAGCAGCGTTGTGGTGTTCAGGAAAACAGTACAAACCGCCCCAAATGCCCGACTGTGGGCGCTGCTCGAGCCACACCTGTTGGTCGTGATGCAAGATCACAAACCAGGTCTCTTTGACCGGTTTCTCTTTCTTCGGCTTTTTGCCCGGGTAATCCAGCGGATTACCCTGTTTGTAGGCCGCGCAGAAGGTGGAGACAGGGCAGAGTGAACATTTTGGCTTGCTGCGCGTGCAGACCATCGCGCCCATGTCCATCATGGCTTGGTTGTACTTGTCGACGTCGCGGCTTGGTGTGTGTTCACAGGCAAAGGACCAGAGCTGATTTTCGACCCGTTTTTGCCCCGGCCAACCTTCTACGGCAAAACAGCGTGCGAGAGTGCGTTTGACGTTGCCATCTAAGATCGCATGTGGCTGTTTGTACACAGAGGACAAAATCGCCGCCGCAGTGGAGCGGCCAATGCCGGGTAGGGCGTTGAGTTGTTCAATCTGTTGTGGAAACTCGCCTTGGTACTGGTCACGAACGATTTGAGCAGCTTTGTGCAAATTGCGCGCTCTGGCGTAATAGCCGAGCCCAGTCCATAGATGCAGCACTTCGTCTTGCGGCGCATCAGCAAGCGCGGTCACCGTCGGAAAGCGCGCCAAAAAACGCTGGTAATAAGGGATAACCGTAGCGACTTGGGTCTGCTGGAGCATGATCTCCGACAGCCAAACACTGTAGGCGGTTTTATTCTGTTGCCATGGAAGGTTTTTGCGACCATAGGCGTCATACCACTCTAAGATGGCAGTTGCATAAGGCGTCACGACTTGCTCTGTGTTCTATGATTTATGGAGCAAAATTGCACCACAGAACACGCCTTGAGTGCAACCGACAATCTGTAGGGATATGTTGAGCTCATGGTTGAGCTTAGAGTTGTGTTGAGGCGCTTGAGCAATTGTCGCTTTGTGCGCGTAAAACACTTGCACCAGTGGCGATTCTTTGGATAATCACAATCCCTTTGAGGCGAGACCAATTTTTAGACAGGCAGAATCATGAGTGAAGTGACCACCAACGAGTACAACGAAGACGGTAAACTGATACGCAAAGTAAGAAGCTTTGTTCGTCGCGAAGGTCGTTTGACCAAAGGTCAAGAGAATGCGATGAAAGAGTGCTGGCCGACCATGGGCATCGATTACAAAGCGGAGCGACTCAATTGGCGTGAGGTGTTCGGCAATGATAACCCTGTTGTGCTAGAAATTGGTTTTGGCATGGGCGCCTCTTTGGTCGAAATGGCCAAGAATGCCCCTGAAAAGAACTTTATCGGTATTGAAGTACACAGCCCAGGTGTGGGTGCGTGTCTATCGGATGCGCGTGACGCAGGCATCAGCAACCTTCGCGTCATGTGTCACGATGCGGTTGAAGTGTTTGAGCACATGATCCCAGACAGCAGTCTGGCGACGCTGCAACTCTTTTTCCCAGACCCATGGCATAAGAAGCGTCACCATAAGCGCCGTATCGTTCAGCTTGAATTTGCTGAGATGGTGCGCAAAAAGCTAATTGAAGGCGAAGGCATCTTCCATATGGCGACAGATTGGGAAAACTACGCGCAGCACATGATTGAGGTGATGAATCAAGCGCCGGGCTATGAGAATATCGCCACAGAGGGCGATTTTGTTCCTCGTCCTGACGAGCGTCCTCTCACCAAATTTGAAGCCCGAGGCCATCGTTTAGGCCACGGCGTTTGGGACATCAAATATAAGCGCGTTGGCTAATCTAAGCGCCACGTAGAGTCACAAAAGCCGACATGATTCATGTTGGCTTTTTTCGTTGAACTGATTGAGGTTTTGCAATGACACCGACCAATGACATGCTAGCGAGCATTCTCGATGAGGTGCGCCCACTGATTGGCAAGGGCAAGGTCGCTAACTATATTCCCGCGCTGGCGAGAGTGCCTGCAGACAAACTGGGCATGGCCGTTTTCACTAACCAAGGTGAGGTGTTTAAAGCGGGGGATGTCGATGAGCCCTTTTCGATTCAATCGATTTCGAAAGCGCTCAGCTTAACGTTAGCCATGTGTCTCTATCAGCCAGAAGAGATCTGGCGCCGTGTGGGGAAAGAACCGTCTGGTCAGGCGTTCAACTCTTTGATTCAGCTTGAGATGGAGCAGGGTATTCCACGTAACCCGTTTATTAACGCCGGCGCTATTGTGGTGGCGGATCTGCTCAGTTCGCGCCTTTCAGCGCCTAGGCAGAGGCTGCTGGAGTTTGTGCGTCAGTTATCCGGTGATACTCATATTTGCTATGACAAAGTGGTGGCCGCATCAGAGATGATGCACAGTGACCGCAATGCGGCGATCGCGTATTTGATGCGCTCATTTGGCAACTTTGAGAACGAGGTCATCCCGGTGCTGAACAACTATTTTCACGCTTGTGCGTTGAAAATGAGTTGCGTCGACTTGGCGAAAACCTTCAGTTACCTGGCCAACAAAGGCACCTCGGTGCAAACACAAAAGCCGGTCATCACGCCGACACAAACTAAGCAGCTCAATGCGCTACTGGCGACGTGTGGTCTCTATGATGGCGCGGGCGAGTTTGCGTATCGAGTGGGGATGCCGGGTAAATCGGGCGTTGGCGGTGGCATTGTCGCGGTGATTCCTGGTGAGATGACCATCGCTGTGTGGTCACCAGAGCTAGACGCCTCTGGCAACTCACTAGCGGGCACTCGCGCCCTTGAGCTGTTTTCTCAGCGTATCGGGCGCTCTATTTTTTAGTGCTTGCTTTCACTGGTGCTTACTAGGGCGCAGGTTGGCCTGTCGCGCGCCCTTATTCACTCTCATCCATAAACGCTGCGAGCAGGTCATTGAGAAACAATTTGCCTTTCTCGGTGACTTGCCAACTTGTCACGCTTTCATCGATATAGCCTTTTTCAACCGCCCAGTTCATGGTTGGCGCGATCACGTCTAGCGCTAAGCCAGTGGTGTCGATGAAGTCTTGCTTCGGACACGCTTCAAGCAAGCGAAAACGGTTCATAAAGAACTCAAAAGGGCGCTCTTTTTGCTCGACTTGATGCTCATCAGACAGGTAGGGCTTGGTGAGGTTCTGATACGCCGCTAAGTACCCTTTGGGGTGTTTGATTTTCGTGGTCCGCACAATGCGACCATCGGCAAAGCTTATCTTCCCAGCGCTGCCGCAACCAATGCCAAGGTAATCGCCAAAGCGCCAGTAGTTGAGGTTGTGCTGACACTGGTAGCCCGGCTTACTGTAGCCAGAGATTTCATACTGCACGTAGCCTGCTTGAGTGAGCTTTTGATGGCCCAGCTCGAAAATATCCCACAGCGCATCGTCATCCGGCAGTACCGGTGGCTTGGAGTAGAATAGGGTGTTGGGCTCAATCGTCAGCTGATACCAAGAGAGGTGCGGAGGATTGAGCTCGATGGCTTGTTCAAGATCGGACAACGCCTCTTGAACTGACTGATCCGGCAAGCCGTGCATCAAATCGAGATTAAAGCTGTTTAAACCTATGGTATGCGCAAGTTTCGCTGCGTTGACGGCTTCTTGCTCGCCGTGAATGCGGCCCAATCGCTGGAGTTTCTCTGCCGCAAAACTTTGCACGCCAATCGAGATGCGGGTCACTCCTGCAACTTGGTATCCGCCAAAGCGCTCAGCCTCTATCGTGCCAGGGTTGGCTTCCATGGTGATCTCAATGTCATCTTTAAACGCAATGCGCGTACGAATACCAGAGAGCAGGCGCTCAATGCCCTGAGGCGAAATCAAGCTTGGCGTGCCGCCACCGATGAAAATCGAGTGCAAGGGCCGCGGGTTGGCATTGAGCTGGTAGCGCTCAATATCGCTGTCGAGATCCTCAAGCAGGGCATCAATGTATTGCGCTTCAGGAATCGTATCCTTGAGTGCATGGGAGTTAAAATCGCAGTACGGGCACTTTTGTACACACCAAGGGATGTGGACATAGAGACTGAGATTCGGAGGCGTTAGCTTGGTCATGAACGTTGACATGAGCGGTTACAGCGGCTGTTGTGATAGCTGAGCAAAGAGCTGCTTGAGCGCTTTACCTCGGTGCGATAGCTGCTTTTTGCGTGTGGGTTCAAGCTGCGCGCTGGCGCACTGATCTTCTGGAACAAAGAAAATCGGATCGTAGCCAAAGCCATGTTCACCTTGAGGCTCAGTCAAAATGCGCCCTTCCCACACGCCATGACAGACGATCGGAGTCGGATCTTGGTGATGACGCATCAAGACCAAAACACAATGAAAGCGCGCCGTGCGCTGCGCTTCTGGGACATTCTCCATCGCCGCGAGCAGCTTTTCTAAGTTCTGCTGATCGCTGGCACCTTCTCCGGCATAACGCGCAGAATAAATGCCCGGCGCGCCTTGTAGATAATCGACTTCAAGGCCAGAGTCATCGGCAATGGCGGCCAACCCCGTCTCTTTCGCGGCGTGGCGCGCCTTGATGATGGCGTTTTCGATAAAGGTGGTGCCTGTCTCGGCCACTTCTGATACTGCATAGTCACTTTGTGCGACCACATCAAAGCCAAATTCAGACAACAGATCCGCCATTTCGCGGACTTTACCTTGATTGCCCGTGGCTAATACGATTTTCTTCATACTTCTCTCGCTCTCTCTATCGTCTTACTCTTCGACATAAAATTTTTGGCTGAACTTTACTGGTCCTGTGCCTTTAATGCCAGCATTAACATCAATCGTGAACGACAAGGTTTCTTCATTACTGATTGGAAACTCGGCGATATAGTAAATCGCTTCCCCTTCCACTATCTCGCGAAACGCCAATGTTTTGCTTTGGCCAATTAGGTTTTTGGCCTGACCGCTGACCACTGCCTTGATAGCAGGTTTGCCGGCGGCTGAGTTGTCGAGCACACTGATATTGAGGATAGCCGAGTAGCCGTTGCGTTTGAGCTGGTAGCTGCGTGCTACCGCTGGGGTCAAAAAGGTCGAATTGAAGGCGGAGTAGTGCACTTCGATGTCTTTGATGGTTTTGAACTGCTCGGCGGCGCTAGGGAGTGACAGCAGAGCGAGTAGAAATAGGCAAAAGCGAGCTTTCATGAGCATTCCTTTCAATGATTGTTTTTCATGCCTGGTAGACATGATCTCCTTACATGACTAGACAGCATGAGGCTTGAGCGTAAAAGTAAGCCACCCTAGAGGATGGCTTGGATAACTGGCGGTATCTGCTTGGCATCGGCGATGCGCACTTGTTTGTGGCGGCCCAATTCGCCTTTTTCTATCGCCACCATGCCCTTAGCCACTTTGCATTGCTTGGCAAGATATTTGGTGAGATGCGCATTGGCTTTACCGTCTACCGGCGGGGCGGTAATGGCGACTTTTAATTCATCACCATGCACCCCGACGAGACTATCGCGGCTCGCTTTAGGTTGGATATAAAGGCGCAACACCAGATCGCTGCCCTCTAGCCAAGCCGCGAGTGCCATTAGAGCTGATACCAAATAGGGCCAATGATGTCACCCATCAGGAAGTTAGCAAACTGCAGCACGATAAACAGCACCAGTACGCTCAAATCAAAGCCGCCCATGGCTGGAAGAATGCGGCGAATTGGCGCCAACATAGGTTCAGTCAACTGATGGAACACGTACTCAATTGGGCTGCGGCCTTGGCTGACCCAGCTCAAAATCGCGCGGATCAGGAGAACCCAGAACAGTAAGCTGCCTGCGGCTTTGAGCAAAGAGAGCAAGCCAAGGAACAGGAAGTCGGCACTGAAGGTGACGGAGCCGCTTGAGGCAATCAAAATCAACGCGACAAACTTCAAGACGCACAACACGTAAGCAAATAGCACGGTGGCGAGATCAATGCTCCCTACCGATGGGATCACGCGGCGCAGCGGCGCAACGACCGGTTGTGTTGCTTTAACGATAAATTGCGAGAAGGGGTTATAGAAATCGGCACGCGCCGCCTGTAACCAGATCCGCAAAATGACGACCATAATGTAGAGGTCGAACAGTGTGGAAATCAAAAAACTCATTGAATTCATAGGGTAACCTTACTTCGTCGAGCCAAGGCTCGGGCTGTTAAAACAGAACTTTAAAACAGTGTTTCCATCTCTTTCGCACGGCTGACCGCAGCTTGCATTGCTTTGGCTACTATAGCGGAAAGTTGGTGTTCGTTGAATGTACGCAGCGCTTCTGCGGTAGTACCCCCTTTGGAGGTCACCTGCTCGCGCAGTGTCGACAGTTCAATATCTGGGTTGGCGACCACCATCTCAGCCGCGCCCAATGCCGATTGCTGGACGAGCAATCTGGCGGTCTCTTTGTCAAATCCTTGAGCCATCGCCTCTTGCTGCATCGCTTCCATAAATAGGAAGAAGTATGCCGGCGCGCTGCCTGCGGCGGCAATGATGTTGTTGATGCCGGACTCTTGCTCTACCCAGCAGCAGCGGCCCACTGCGCTCATCAGCTGCTCAGCAAAGGCTTTGTCGCTATCACTGACGCTCTCTGGCGCGTAGAGACCGCTCATCCCTTTGCCGAGTTGCGATGGTGTGTTTGGCATAACACGCACCAGTGGCGCCTTTGTGGCGAGCATCTCTTGTAGGCGTTGGCAATGAATGCCTGCGGCAATAGAAATGACCAGTTTGTTGGAAAAGTCGATGCCCTGTAGTGGCTGACAGACCGCTTCCATCATTTGTGGCTTGACCGAAAGAACCACCACATCCGCATCGTTTGCTGCTTGAATATTGTCGCTGGTGGTGTGAATGCCATAGGTCTCTTCCAGTGGCAAGCGGCGCGTGGTTGACGGCGCCGTCGCGGTAATCAGTGAGGCTGGGTAACCATCGGCGACAAGGCCAGCAACGATAGCGCGAACCATATTTCCTGCGCCAATAAAGGCAATCTTCTTCTGTTCCATGGCGGAGTGAATCCTTATCTCTGTGTTATTTGGCCAAAGTGTTGGCCCCTGATGGTTGGGAATGGCGCTTAACTACGGGCGCCAAAAATCGCGCTACCGATCCGCACCATAGTGCTGCCTGCTTCAATGGCGGCGTCCATATCTCCGCTCATGCCCATCGATAATGTATCTAAGGTGACGTCGGGCAAACGTTGCGCCAACGACCTCTGCAGCTCAGCCAGTTCAGTGAATGCACCTAGCTGAGCCGCGTAATCGGGTGTACTGGCCGGAATGGACATCAATCCTCTTAAAGTGAGGTTGGGCAGCGTAGAAATCAACTCTGCGAGTGCGAAGATTTCTTCGCCACTGGCGCCGGATTTGGAGGCTTCGCCACTGGTGTTGACCTGAATGAGCACTTGCAGCGGCCCTAGGCCTTCTGGTCGCTGGTCATTAAGGCGCTGCGCTATTTTGGCGCGGTCAACAGTATGTACCCAGGCGAAATTCTCCGCCACGATACGGGTTTTGTTCGATTGAATCGGGCCGATGAAGTGCCACTCCAACTCTAACTCTGGGTGATTTTGGCGAAAGTAATCGACTTTATCCGCCCCTTCTTGGACGTAATTTTCGCCAAACGCACGTTGCCCAACCTGCGCTGCTGCCAAAATATCGGTAACAGGTTTGGTTTTACTTACCGCGAGAAGTTGCACTGAGTCTCGAGGGCGTCCACACTTTTGTAAGGACGCATCAATCTGTGAGGTGATCTGTTCGATGTTTTGTTGAATACTACTCATAGCTAACTTTATTAAGGAATTGAAATGGATATCGCTGAGTTACTGGATTTTAGTGTAAAGCATAATGCCTCAGATCTACATCTTTCTGCTGGGGTTTCTCCAATGATTCGTATTGATGGTGATGTCAGAAAGCTGGGCGTTCCCGCTTTGTCGCACTCTGAGGTGCATCGTTTAGTGTTCGACATCATGAATGATGCTCAGCGCAGCGAATTTGAAGAGCGCCTTGAGGTCGATTTCTCGTTTGAACTCTCCGATGTTGGCCGTTTTAGGGTTAACGCCTTCAATCAAAGCCGTGGCTGTGCGGCGGTCTTTCGTACTATCCCGACTGATATCCCAAGCCTAGAACAGCTAGAGGCGCCAAAGATTTTCTCCGACATTGCCAATATGGAAAAAGGCTTAGTGCTAGTGACTGGGCCCACTGGCTCGGGTAAATCCACCACATTAGCCGCCATGGTGGACCACATAAATCGTCACCACAATAAGCATATTCTCACCATTGAAGATCCGATTGAATTTGTGCACAGCAACAATAAGTGTTTGATTAACCAACGTGAAGTGCACCGTGATACCCACAGCTTCAACAACGCGCTGCGCAGTGCGTTACGTGAAGACCCGGATGTGATTTTGGTTGGTGAGCTGCGTGACCAAGAGACAATCAGCCTTGCTCTCACTGCTGCAGAAACCGGTCACCTGGTGTTTGGTACGCTGCACACCAGTAGCGCCGCGAAAACCATTGACCGGATTATTGATGTGTTCCCGGGGAGCGACAAAGACATGGTGCGATCTATGCTGTCTGAATCCTTGCGCAGCGTTATCGCCCAAAAACTGCTCAAGCGCCTTGGCGGGGGACGGGTGGCGTGTCATGAAATCATGATGGCAACGCCGGCGATTCGTAACCTTATCCGCGAAGATAAAGTGGCGCAGATGTACTCAGTTATTCAAACGGGCGCGGCGCACGGCATGCAAACCATGGAACAAAATGCCAAACAGTTGATCATGCAAGGCTTGGTGGATGCCGACGAAGTGGCGAAGAAAATTGAAGTGCAAAGCACGCCATTTTAAGAGGTGACGGATGGACATTACAGCCTGTTTAGAAGAGATGGTGGCGCAAAAAGCGTCGGATCTCTATATCACGGTAGGCGCGCCGTTGTTGTATCGCGTCGATGGTCAGCTTAAAGCGCACGGTGAAACGCTGACTCAACCTGATGTGGATGCGCTCTTGGTCGGCATGATGGATGAAAAACGCCAAGCGGAGTTTGCCCAGACACACGAAGCCAATTTCGCCATTGTGCGAGAGGTAGGGCGCTTTCGTGTCTCGGCGTTTCACCAGCGCGAGTTACCCGGCGCGGTCATTCGTCGCATTGAAACCAAAATCCCAACGTTTGAGCAGTTAAAGCTGCCCGAGGTGCTGCAAGACCTGGCGATTGCGAAACGGGGCTTGGTGCTGGTGGTGGGCGCGACGGGCTCGGGTAAATCGACCACGATGGCCGCGATGACGGGTTATCGCAACCAGCATCGCAGCGGGCACATTTTGACGGTCGAAGACCCGATAGAGTTTGTTCATGAACACCAGCGCTGCATTGTGACTCAGCGCGAAGTGGGGCTTGATACCGAGAGCTATGAAGTGGCGCTGAAAAACTCATTGCGTCAAGCGCCGGATATGATTTTGATTGGTGAGATCCGCAGTCGTGAGACGATGGAGTACGCCATGACCTTCGCTGAAACGGGCCATTTGTGTATGGCCACACTGCACGCCAACAACGCCAACCAAGCGCTAGAGCGGATCTTACATCTGGTGCCGAAAGAGCAAAAAGAGCAGTTCTTGTTTGACCTGTCGATGAACCTGCGCGGCGTGATCGCTCAGCAGTTGATTCGCGATAAAAACGGTCAAGGGCGTCACGGCGTGTTTGAAATCCTACTCAACAGCCCACGTGTTTCGGATCTGATTCGTCGCGGCGATTTGCATGAGCTGAAAAGCACCATGGCGAAATCCAACCAAGTGGGCATGCAGACCTTTGACCAAGCGCTGTATCAACTGGTGGTGGAGGACAAGATCAACGAAGAAGATGCCTTGCACAGTGCTGATTCCGCCAATGATTTGCGTATCATGCTGAAAACCAATCGCCAAGAAGGCTTTGGCGGTGGGGCGTTGGATAACGTTAAGATTGATATGGATTAGAGTTTCTAGTGGCGAGTTCCTAGTTTCTAGAGGGAGCGAGTTTGGTGTAACTCGCTTTAGGAATAAGGGGTTATTGGTATTGGGTTTCAAACCAGCTTTCTAGAATGATCACGGCGGATTGGCAATCAACGTTGCCTTTGGTGAGCGCTTTGTAGCCGCCCATCGAGAACAGCTCGGAACGGGCTTCGGTGGTCGAGAGGCGTTCATCGTGTAGCTCTACCGGTAGGCCAAATCGGCCATGTAGGCGGTTGGCGAATTTTTTGGCTCGCGGCGTGATGCTTTCGAGGTCTTTGCCGTGCAGGTCGGTCGGCAGCCCTACCACCAACAGATTCGGTTGCCACTCGGCAATCTGCTTTCCTATCTCATCCCAATTGGGAATGCCGTCTTTGGCTTTAAACGCTTTCAGTGGTGAGGCGGTGCCGGTAATTTCTTGGCCAATGGCGCTGCCAATGCTTTTGGTGCCGTAGTCGAAGGCCATGATGGTTTTAGACATAAGGTTTCTGCTTAGTGAAATTAGATTCGTGAAATTAGAGTGAATCAGCGGCGAGGGGTTATCGCCGCTTATCGTTTTAGCGCAACACGGAATGGTCAGGCATGGCCAACGTCGTTGGACAGCTGTGCGACGTCAATGCCGAGCATCTGCACCGCTTTTTGCCAGCGATCGGCAATCGGGGTATCAAAGATGACCGACGGGTCGGCTTCAATGGTTAGCCATGAATTCTCCGAGAGCTCCGACTCCAGCTGACCTGCCTCCCAACCGGAATACCCCAGTGCGACCAAGTAGCGATTAGGCTCTGCCTCGGTGCCGAGCACACTCAAAATGTCTTTTGAGGTGGTGACACTGATTTCACTGGTCATCTGAATGCTGGATTCATACGTGTCTTTAGGGCGATGAAGGATAAAACCTCGGTCTTCAGATACAGGCCCGCCATTAAGGACCGGTTTTTCCAGACTGTCGGTATTGAGCTGCGGATGAACGGGCTGCACATCGACGCGTTCGAGCATTTTTCCAATGGTGATATCAATAGGCGCATTGATCATGAGGCCCATAGCGCCCTCTTCGTTGTGCTCACACACATAGATGACACTGCGCTTAAAGTAGGGATCTTTCATCCCCGGCATGGCAACGAGAAAATGGTTGGTTAAATTCATCATGACTCCACCTTAAATTGAGCGGCATCCACAGCGCGAATGCCGCTCAAGAGCTGGGTTATCCCATCACCGATAGATTATTTCTGCTCAATGCGACGTTCAATCGCATCCATCAGCTTGCCGGTAATGGAGATATCAAATGCGGCTTCGATTTCACGAATACACGTTGGGCTGGTAACGTTAATCTCAGTCAGTTTGTCACCGATGACGTCAAGGCCAACAAAAATCAGCCCCTTTTCTTTAAGTGTAGGCGCTACAGCGAGAGCGATCTGTTTATCTGTCTCACTCAGTGGCCTTGCTTCACCACGTCCGCCTGCAGCTAGGTTACCGCGAGTCTCTCCTTTGGCAGGAATACGCGCTAAGCAGTAGGGCATCGGTTCGCCATCCACCACCAAAATGCGCTTGTCACCATTGCTAATATCTGGGACGAAAGTTTGCGCCATCGCGTAGTGTTGACCATGGTTGGTCAAGGTTTCGATGATCACGGCAACGTTAGGATCGTTCTCTTTCACACGGAAGATAGACGCGCCGCCCATGCCATCCAATGGTTTTAAAATCACGTCGCCATGTTGCTCACGGAAGGCTTTGATCTTGTCTGCGCTGCGAGTCACTAAGGTGGTTGGCGTTAGCTCTGGGAACCACGCGGTAAACAGTTTTTCATTGCAGTCGCGCAAGCTTTGCGGCTTGTTGACGATCAAGGTGCCTTTTTCTTCGGCGCGCTCAAGGATGTATGTGGCGTAGATGTATTCGGTATCAAATGGGGGATCTTTACGCATCAATACCGCATCAAGCTCTGACAGCTCAATGGTCTGCTCAGACTTAAACTGATACCAGCCGCTTGGATCTTCTTTTAGCTCCACCACTTTGGTGTCCGCAATCGCGACGCCCTGTTCTAGATGAAGATCCTTCATCTCCATGTAGTGAATTTCGTAGCCGCGGCGCTGCGCTTCCAGCATCATGGCAAAGCTAGAGTCTTTTTTGATGTTGATGGACGAGATCGGGTCCATTACGATGCCGAGTTTGATCATGGATAGTGTTCTCCGTTTAACCAAGATCGCCAAAGCGAACTTGTAGGGCGGTAATAGCGGTAAGGGCTGCGGTTTCGGTACGTAGCACGCGAGGACCGAGCAGCGTCTCTTCAAATTGGTATTGCTGCGTCATATCGATTTCATCGCCAGAAAGGCCGCCTTCAGGGCCAATCAACAAACGCACTTTTTCTACCGGAGTCGGTAGGGTGTTGATTGAGTATTTGGCGCGCGGATGCAAATTGAGCTTCAAGCCATCGAATTGCTCTTGGCACCACGCTTCGAGCGACATAATCGGGCGAATGGTAGGGACGGTATTCCGGCCGCACTGTTCACAGGCACTGATAGCAATTTTTTGCCATTGAGCGAGCTTTTTCTCAAAACGTTTGGGGTCGAGTTTGACGCCACAGCGCTCAGAGATAAGGGGCGTAATGGTATTGACGCCAAGCTCAACGGATTTTTGAATCGTGAACTCCATTTTATCGCCGCGTGAGATCACTTGACCTAAGTGCAGATCCAGCGGTGACTCGCAGCTTTGCTCAACGCGCTCTAACACCTCGACGTCGACGTTTTTCTTTCCTACAGCGGTAATGGTGGCAGGGAATTGTGCGCCGCTGCCATCAAACAACAGCACCTGCTGACCTTCTTTCATGCGCAGCACTCGGCCGACGTGGCCGGCGGCATCGTCACTGAGGGCGAGAGGCCCAAGCTGGTGGATGGTCTCTGGGTGATAGAGTCGTGGCATGCGCATTGCGTTGGTTTCCTGCAAATCCAAAAGTTATCCCACTAACATGGATGCCTTTGAGCGAAAAAACAAGGGGCTAGCGTGAGATAAAGCGTGCTGAGAAGTCGAGTGCCTAGTTCCCAGTTCCTAGTTTCTAGTTCCTAGAGCTAGGTGGTTATGGTGTTGCTTGGCATGCCTCAACCACAAACGGGTTGTGATTGCCTTGCACTTTAGCGATGCGTTTGTCGCGTTCACACTCCCAGGCGTCTGCGGGGTAGGTTTTATTCCACGCATTCATCAGCTTGGTTTGCTGGCTTGAGAGTTTAAATCCGTACTCTTTACTCATGTAGAGATAGGTGCGAGCAATGGAACCTCGCGCTCGATCGGGCGGCATCACTTCACGCTGTTTGAAGTTGACCTGCATCTCACAGCGCCCATAGGTCACTCCTTGAATCCCGTTCCATTGGCTAAAGTTGTAATTTGAACGATCGCCGTTGACCTCACCAATCGCTGGGGTCAAGTTATGCAAATCGGCTTCCATCGAGCGAAATTGCTGATCGTTTTTAGTGCAGTATTTACGCCCACCTTGTTGCCAACATTGGCGCTGATGACCAAATTGCCAAGCAGGCACCACATGTTCCCACTCAATGCGAGAGGCTCGGCGCTCTTGCTTACGCACCTGATAGCCGCACGAGTTAAGATCCGGTGTACCTTTGCGCCCTTGCCACTCAATATTGCAGCCACAGTAAAAGCTGGTGGGGTGATCGGCGTAGATCTTGACCGCTTCTTTCTTTGCTTTAGAAAAAGAGGACGGCGGCGCTGCGTGCGCGAAAGAGAAAGCAGAAGAGAGCGTCACCGCTAGCAGCGAGCTCATCACAGTAAACCAAATGGGCAGTCGAGACATAATGAAACCTGAGTGAGCGTTAAAGCATGAAAAAAGTATTATTTTTCACAGTCTAGCACGCAAAAAGGTTGGATTTTAGTGATGATGCTATTTGTTGTGCTGTACGAGATCGCGCCACAGGGTGTGATTGAGTGGTGATAGATAGGTGGCAGGGATGGAGTGTTGGGGATTACGACAACTGTTTGCCAGAAAACACCAGTGTCTGCTGACACTGTTGGCAGCGATAGCTTGCTTGGTTGCGCTGCACTTTATTGTGGCGTCGAATAGAGAGCGGGTAGTCACGACACGCACAGTGGTATTCAAAGGTTTTACCTTGAACAGAGTTGACAGCAAAGCTGTGGGTGGTGTTGGCTTTGACACCGAACACTGACTCCATGACCCCTCGCCACTCTTTGCCGTGCGGGCGAACGCGACCATAGACTTGATAGGTGACAAGGTGGGCCACTTCATGGGGGATCACTTCTTGGAGAAACGCCGCTTGATTCTCCGCAAACAACACCGGATTAAGGCGGATCTCATTGAGTTGCAGGTACGCTTTTCCTGCCGCTTTGCCGCGCAGCTTAAACGAGAGCGTTGGCATAGGAAACGGCCGGCCGAACGCTTGGCGGGCTTGCTCGATGCATTGCGCGATCACTCGCTGAGTTGAATAGGTGAGGGTTAAATCCACTGGTGACTCATCTTCGCTGGCAGAGATACAGGATAAAAAAACGCCCCGAGAGAGCTCGGGGCGTTCACTATACCTCAAATAGGCCACATGTTAAGGGTGATGGCGTTTCTTAATCACCTCATGATACGCGTGCCAAGTGGCGTAGCCGAGTATCGGCATCGTAAAGAGCATCCCGATACCATAAGTGGCAAAGCCAATTAAGATCCCGCCGCAAATGATCGCAGCCCAGACGATCATGGCACCAATGTTGGATTTGACGGCGTTAAAGCTACTGAATACGCCAGTCATCATATCCACGCGTCTCTCCATCATCAGCGGAATGGCAAACGCTGAGATACTGAACACAACACACGCCAGCACTAAACCCACTAATGAGCCGATGATCAAGAAGGGGAGGAAGTCGCTCAACGGCGCCCCTTGTACTGAAGGGTAAAGTGCATGCAGCAGCGCCGCGATACGCATCCAAAAAATCATACACACCGCAAGCAGCACGGCAAACGCCCATTGTGAGGTGGAGTTGCGCCCGATGGCTTTCATCGAGTGAAGCAAACTGGGTTTATGTCCGCGCTCTCGCTCCCAGCTTGCGTCATACAAACCGAGCGCTAAAAAAGGCCCAATGAGCATATAGACGACCAGACTGGGCATCACCACAAGGTGTGTGCCTTGCCACTGGACGAGGAGAACAATGCCGATGGCCGCCGCCATAAAGCACAAGCCGTAGAAAGCGCTAATCAGCGGCATGCGAACAAAGTCGTGCAAGCCGAGCGCGAGCCAATGAAATGGGGCAGAGATACTGACCTGATTACACGGTATGGTGCGCGCGTATTCGTGGTCGCTGACTTCCTTATGTTTTTGCTCTTTGAAGTCATGTGGGTTAACCGTACGAGGCATAACTCCTCCTTGATCAATCTCGATTCTCATCCTCTTCTTTGCCTTTTGGGTGGTGGCCGAGAAAAGGGGTTGTTACGTGTTTGTAAACACAAGACGTTCGTAAACGCAAGACGTTCGTAAACACGAGAGAGTACTGACCCGATTCGCTGATGTGCTCCTAGACGCTGACGTTAAAGGGTGTGAACTCTCAGTTTCATGTTGATGCCGTGAGCTGAACACCAGCTTTGCGCGTGTTACTCGGCGCAGAGGGGATGGCAGTCACGTCGGTTTTTATACGTAAAGACGTCATCCTTAGATGCGTTCATTTAACATATTGTTAACTATTGACCTCAATAGCGTAAATTACAACCTGGACGGTTAAATTTTGTTCAATAACAGGTGGAGATGCGAGGTCGGGGTGAGCAAAGCGAGCGAGGAGGCCAGATAGCAGGCAAAAGAAAGGGCTTTTGGCGAACCAAAAGCCCTGAAATAGTGTGGCTCAGTGATTACTTGAGACCTGCGAAGTCACGCAATTCTGCGGCTTTATCCGTCTCTTCCCAAGGGAACTCTTCACGACCGAAGTGGCCGTAAGCGGCGGTCTTCTTGTAGATTGGCTGAAGTAGGTTCAGCATCTCTTGCAGGCCGTATGGACGTAGATCGAAGAACTGACGTACCGCCTCAATGATGATGTCGTGCGAGACTTTCTCAGTACCGAACGTTTCCACCATGATAGACGTTGGATCCGCAACACCGATTGCGTAAGACAATTGGATTTCACAGCGATCTGCCATACCCGCCGCGACGATGTTTTTCGCCACGTAGCGTGCTGCGTAAGCGGCACTACGGTCTACTTTCGATGGATCTTTACCAGAGAATGCACCACCACCGTGACGCGCTGCGCCGCCGTAGGTATCAACGATGATCTTACGACCAGTCAAACCACAGTCGCCCATTGGGCCACCGATAACAAAACGACCGGTTGGGTTGATGAAGAAGTTAGTGTCTTTGTTGAGCCACTCAGCCGGTAGAACTGGCTTGATGATCTCTTCCATTACCGCTTCGCGCAGATCCGGCGTTGAGATAGAGTCACAGTGCTGAGTTGACAGTACGACCGCATCGATACCAACGATCTTACCTTCGTTGTACTGGAACGTAACCTGAGATTTTGCATCTGGACGCAACCATGGCAGCGTGCCGTTCTTACGCACTTCCGCTTGCTTTTGCACTAGGCGGTGTGAGTAAGTGATAGGCGCAGGCATGAGGACTTCAGTCTCGTTACATGCGTAACCAAACATGATGCCTTGGTCACCGGCACCTTGCTCTTTTGGATCCGCTTTGTCGACACCTTGGTTGATGTCTGGAGACTGTTTACCGATGGTGTTTAGCACTGCACACGAATCCGCGTCAAAGCCCATGTCAGAGTGAACGTAGCCAATTTCACGTACGGTTTGGCGCGTTAACTCTTCGATGTCTACCCATGCAGAAGTGGTGATTTCACCGCCGACCATGACCATACCGGTCTTGACGTAGGTTTCACACGCTACGCGAGCTTTTGGATCTTGCTCGAGGATCGCATCGAGAACCGCATCTGAGATTTGGTCTGCAATTTTATCTGGATGGCCTTCTGATACGGATTCAGAAGTAAACAGGTGCTTAGCCATGAGAGCTCCATTTAATCTGTTGGATGGGCGTCATTGCTCGCCCAGCACAAAAATAATGTTAAATTATGTAGGTGTATTTACATCTAGACGTCTATTCTAGTTTTGCGTGCTCGAATTACAAGTTATTTTTGTGATTTAAGTAGAGTAAAAACGCGTATTTTTCTCAATCCGCCGCGTGAGGTAAAGAGCAATCGTTTGCATCAAACAGTAACGAAAACGGCGGTCTTCGAGAAATTTGCAATAAATATCGTAGATCTGGCGTTGATTAGACAGTAATCGATTGCACCCGCGCAGATGCTCTGCGAGAATTATCGCCCACCTTAGTTATCAATTCGCTTAATGCATTCAGGAGCAGACATGTCTTCTCGTAAACACTTGGCCAATGCAATTCGTGCACTTAGCATGGATGGTGTTCAACAAGCTAATTCCGGTCACCCAGGCGCACCGATGGGGATGGCGGATATCGCCGAAGTTCTTTGGCGTTCACACTTAAACCACAACCCAGCGAACCCAGAATGGGCAAACCGCGACCGTTTCGTGCTATCAAACGGCCACGGCTCAATGCTGATTTACTCTTTGCTGCACCTAAGTGGTTACGAGCTGTCTATTGACGATCTGAAAAACTTCCGTCAGCTTCATTCAAAAACGCCGGGCCACCCAGAATATGGTTATGCTCCGGGCGTAGAAACCACCACTGGTCCTCTTGGTCAGGGCATCACTAACGCAGTGGGCATGGCGCTGGCAGAGAAAGCATTAGCGGCGCAGTTCAATAAAGAAGGCCATGACATCATCGACCACTTCACCTACGTATTCATGGGTGATGGCTGTTTGATGGAAGGGATCTCTCACGAAGCGTGTTCACTAGCGGGCACTCTGGGCCTTGGCAAGCTGATCGCTTTTTGGGATGACAACGGAATCTCGATTGATGGTGAAGTTGAAGGTTGGTTCTCTGACGATACACCAAAACGCTTTGAAGCATACGGTTGGCACGTTATTCCAGCTGTCGATGGCCATGATGCTGAGGCGATCAACGCCGCCATCACTGCCGCGAAAGCGGACCCTCGCCCTACTCTAATTTGTACTAAGACCATCATTGGTTTTGGTTCACCAAACAAAGCGGGCTCTCACGATTGTCACGGCGCGCCACTAGGTGCAGACGAAATCAAAGCTGCGCGTGAGTTCTTAGGTTGGGAGCACCCAGCGTTTGAGATTCCAGCAGACGTATATGAGCAGTGGGATGCGAAATCCGCAGGCGCAGCATCTGAAGCGGCGTGGAACGCTCAGTTTGAGGCTTACGCAGCAGCGTACCCATCTGAAGCGGCAGAGCTAAAACGTCGTCTCAACGGTGAGCTTCCTGCGCAATGGGAAGAGAAAGCGAATCAAATCATTGCTGATCTGCAAGCCAACCCAGCGAACATTGCCTCGCGCAAAGCGTCTCAAAATGCGCTTGAAGCGTTCGGTAAAATGCTGCCTGAGTTTATGGGCGGTTCGGCGGACCTTGCGCCATCCAACTTGACCATGTGGTCGGGCTCAAAATCACTGGAAGCAGACGATTTCTCAGGTAACTACATTCACTACGGTGTGCGTGAGTTCGGTATGACGGCCATCATGAATGGTATTGCGCTGCATGGCGGTTTTGTCCCTTACGGTGCGACCTTCTTGATGTTTATGGAGTACGCTCGTAACGCGATGCGTATGGCCGCGCTGATGAAAATTCAGAACATCCAAGTGTACACGCATGACTCGATTGGTCTGGGTGAAGATGGCCCAACGCACCAACCCGTTGAGCAAATGGCGTCACTTCGCCTAACGCCAAACATGAGCACATGGCGTCCATGTGACCAAGTGGAATCCGCTGTCGCTTGGAAATTGGCGATTGAGCGTAAAGATGGCCCAACGTCTCTGATTTTCTCTCGTCAAAACCTCGCGCAGCAAGCGCGTGACGCTGAGCAAGTGGCTAATATCGCTAAGGGTGGTTACATCCTAAAAGATTGCGCGGGCAAGCCAGAGCTTATCCTTATCGCCACCGGTTCTGAAGTGGAACTGGCTGTTGAAGCGGCAGCGCAGCTTACTGCTGAACGCAAGCAAGTACGCGTGGTGGCGATGCCATCGACGGATGCGTTCGATAAGCAAGATGCAGCATACCGTGAATCCGTACTGCCAGCTGACGTAACAGCACGTATCGCTATCGAAGCGGGTATTGCGGACTTCTGGTACAAGTATGTCGGCTTTGGCGGCAAGATCATCGGTATGACGACCTTCGGTGAATCAGCGCCTGCTGGAGAGCTGTTCAAGCTGTTTGGCTTCACGACAGAAAACGTCGTGAACACAGCGAAAGAACTGCTTGCTTAATTGTGGCGATGTAGTTTGAAGGAAACCGAGTCGTGAGTGGCTCGGTTTTTTTGTTTTAGTTCCTAGTTCCTAGTGCCTAGTTTCTAGAAATATGCGGTTTCGGGGATTGGAACTCGCATCTGGGCACGGGCTCAGTTACTATCTGTGACACGAAAATCAGGTGGGGTGAGGAAAGGATGCTTAAAATTGCGATCAATGGATTTGGACGTATCGGTCGTAATGTGTTGCGCGCGGTTTACGAGAGCGGCAAACATCAGCAGATCAAAGTGGTCGCGGTCAACGAGTTGGCACAGCCTGATGCGATGGCGCACTTACTGCAATACGATACGAGCCACGGTCGTTTTGGCAAAAAAATCACGCATGACCAAGAGCATATCTATATTCATCACGGCGTCGTGGAGAGTGGCGACTTTGATTCGATTCGGATTTTGCACCTAAACGACATTGAGCTACTGCCTTGGCGCGATCTTGAGGTCGATATGGTGCTCGACTGCACCGGTGTCTATGGCTCGCAAGCCGATGGCCAAGCGCACATCAAAGCCGGCGCTAAAAAAGTGCTGTTCTCCCACCCGGGCGCCAGTGATCTCGACAACACCATCATCTATGGCGTGAACCATGAAACATTAACCGCAGAGCATCGCGTCGTTTCTAACGGTTCGTGTACGACCAACTGTATTGTCCCTATCATCAAAGCGTTGGATGATGCTTTTGGTATCGATTCTGGCACGATCACCACCATTCATTCTTCAATGAATGATCAGCAGGTGATTGATGCGTATCACAGCGATTTGCGTCGTACTCGAGCAGCCAGCCAATCCATCATTCCAGTTGATACGAAATTGCACAAAGGGATTGAAAGAATCTTCCCGAAATTTTCCAACAAATTCGAAGCCATATCCGTGCGCGTTCCCACGGTAAACGTCACTGCGATGGATTTAAGTGTCACAATTAATACGAATGTGAAAGTTAATGACGTAAATCAAACCATTGTTAACGCATCTCAGTGTACATTACACGGCATTGTTGACTATACTGAAGCGCCGCTCGTATCGATTGACTTTAATCACGATCCCCACAGTGCCATTGTTGATGGTTCCCAGACTCGCGTGAGTAATGGGCACCTGGTCAAAATGTTGGTTTGGTGTGATAACGAATGGGGCTTTGCGAACCGCATGCTGGATACTGCGCTCGCAATGCAGGCAGCTTCAGAACAAGCTGGGTAGTGCCGTTTAGCGGTCATTTTTACCTAGATTGGAAGCGCCGAAAGGCGAAGGAGTAATATTTATTTTTACCCTTGAAATAAATATTGATAATCTCCATATCAAAACCAGTTTGAAGAATTAATAGGCTTGGCAGGGTTGCCGAGTGACTGAAAACTTTATTTTTTGAATAGTTGAGAGGACAAACCATGTCTGTAATCAAGATGACTGACCTGGATCTAGCAGGTAAACGTGTATTCATCCGTGCTGACCTAAACGTGCCAGTAAAAGACGGCAAAGTAACTTCTGATGCGCGTATCCTCGCGTCTCTACCAACAATCAAGCACTGCCTAGAAGCAGGCGCGAAAGTGATGGTTACTTCTCACCTAGGTCGCCCAACAGAGGGTGAATACGCGGAAGAGTTCTCTCTACAACCTGTCGTAAACTACCTAAACGATGCACTTGACTGCGAAGTTAAGCTAGCGAAAGACTACCTAAACGGTCTAGAGCTGAACGCGGGCGAGCTTGTTGTTCTAGAAAACGTTCGTTTCAACGTTGGCGAGAAGAAAAACGACGAAGCACTGTCTAAGCAGTACGCTGCACTTTGTGACATCTTCGTAATGGACGCATTCGGTACGGCTCACCGTGCACAAGCATCAACTCACGGTGTGGGTATGCACGCCGACGTTGCGTGTGCAGGTCCTCTACTTGCGAACGAGCTAGAAGCGCTAGGTAAAGCAATGGACAAGCCTGCGCGTCCAATGGTTGCTATCGTTGGTGGTTCAAAAGTGTCGACTAAGCTGACTGTGCTTGAGTCTCTATCTAAAATCGCTGACCAACTGGTTGTCGGTGGCGGTATTGCTAACACATTCATCGCAGCGGCTGGCCACAACGTAGGTAAATCGCTATACGAAGCTGACCTAGTCGACACAGCGAAAAAGCTAATGGAAGAGTGCGCGATTCCAGTGGCGACTGACGTTGCTTGTGCAAAAGCATTTGATGAGAACGCAGAAGCGGAAATCAAAGACGTATCTGAAGTTCAAGACGACGACATGATTTTCGACCTAGGTCCAAACTCTACCGCGCAATTGGCTGAGATTCTGAAGAACGCGAAAACCATCCTTTGGAACGGTCCTGTGGGCGTATTCGAATTCAAGAACTTCGAAGCGGGCACAAAAGGTATCTCTGAAGCGATCGCAGCGTCTGAAGGTTTCTCTGTTGCAGGCGGTGGTGACACGCTAGCAGCGATCGACAAGTTCGGTATCAAAGCAGATGTGTCTTACATCTCAACGGGCGGCGGTGCGTTCCTTGAGTTTGTAGAAGGCAAAGTCCTTCCAGCGGTTGAAATGCTAGAAGCACGCGCTAAGTAATTGATAGAAAGCGGGGGAGTCTCTCTCCCGCTTTCTTGTTTGCGGCACATCACATTTTTGCTAGAATAGCGCAAGTTGTGAGCAAACGTTTGCAAGAATTTAAACTGAAAAGTTTTATTTTTATAACGACCATTTTTAAAAATGACAGCTAATAGGATTAAATCCATGTCTAAGATCTTCGATTTCGTAAAACCAGGTGTTATCTCTGGCGATGACGTTCAGAAAGTGTTTGAAGTTGCAAAGGAAAACAACTTCGCTCTACCAGCAGTGAACGTAGTAAACACAGACTCAATCAACGGCGTTCTAGAAGCAGCAGCGAAAGTAAAAGCGCCTGTTGTGGTTCAGTTCTCTAACGGCGGTGCCGGTTTCTTTGCGGGTAAAGGTCTAAAACTTGAAGGTCAAGACGCACAAGTGCTTGGCGCAGTTGCTGGCGCGAAATACGTTCACGCTGTTGCAGAATCTTACGGTGTGCCTGTTATTCTTCACACTGACCACGCAGCGAAAAAACTGCTTCCTTGGATCGACGGTCTACTAGATGCGGGTGAAGAGTTCTTCGCTCAAACTGGCAAGCCACTTTTCTCTTCTCACATGATTGACCTTTCTGAAGAGTCTCTAGAAGAGAACATCGAGATCTCTGCAAAATACCTAGCTCGCATGGCGAAAATGGGTATGACGCTAGAAATCGAACTAGGCTGTACTGGTGGTGAAGAAGACGGTGTTGACAACTCACACATGGACGCATCTGAGCTGTACACTTCTCCAGAAGACGTGGCTTACGCTTACGAGAAATTGGTGGCAATCAGCCCTCGTTTCACTATCGCAGCGTCTTTCGGTAACGTACACGGCGTTTACAAGCCAGGTAACGTTGTTCTTACTCCAACTATCCTACGTGACTCTCAAGCGTACTGTGCTGAGAAGTTTGGTATTGCACCTAACGCACTAAACTTCGTATTCCACGGTGGTTCTGGTTCAACTGAAGCAGAAATCCAAGAGTCAATCAGCTACGGTGTCATCAAAATGAACATCGATACTGATACTCAGTGGGCAACATGGGACGGTATCCGTAAGTACGAAGCGGAAAACCACGATTACCTACAAGGTCAAATCGGTAACCCAACTGGCGAAGATGCGCCAAACAAGAAGTACTACGATCCACGCGTATGGCTACGTGCTGGTCAAGCTTCAATGGTTGCTCGTCTAGAGAAAGCATTTGCTGACCTAAACGCGGTTGATGTATTGTAATTCAGCCGTCACTCTGATTGATAAGAAGCCGCTCATCGAGCGGCTTTTTTTGTGTCCGCTTTTTAATACAAATGAATATAAATTGTTATAAACTCTGGCGAAATACCATGGCTTTGCGTAATCTGTAAGCTACAACTATTCAACTAAGTCACTTTAATAGAGGAAAGAGAGTATGGCAGAAGAATCAACAGGGATTGAAACGCCAATCATCGACAGCTTGTCTCACGCCGAATCTTGGTTAAATAACAATTCAGATTTACTGATTCAGTATGGTGTGAACATCATTTCTGCGGTCGCTATACTGTTTATTGGTAACATCATTGTTAAAAGCATTGCTAACAGCATATCTAAAGTTCTAGAGAAGAAGCAGATGGATAAAGCGGTCGTCGACTTTATTCATGGTCTGGTTCGCTACCTACTCTTTGTGATTGTGTTGATTGCGGCATTAGGTCGCGTTGGTGTTCAAACGGCGTCTGTGGTTGCGGTTATCGGTGCGGCCGGTCTTGCGGTTGGTTTAGCGTTGCAAGGCTCGCTGTCTAACTTCGCAGCGGGTGTGTTGATTGTCGCGTTCCGTCCTTTCAAATCTGGTGATTATGTTGAGATTGCCGGTGTAGCAGGCAGCGTTGATTCCATCCAAATCTTCCAAACGGTGCTGAAAACGCCTGACAACAAAATGGTCGTGGTGCCAAACGCTGGCGTTATCGGCGGTGCGATCACCAACTACTCTCGTCATGAAACGCGACGTGTTGATCTCGTGATTGGCGTTTCCTACAAGGCAGATCTTAAGCAGACCAAGCAAGTGATCCGTGAAACGTTGGAAAAAGATCCGCGTATCTTGAAAAATCCGAGATATCACGATTGGTGTTCTCGCTCTGGCGGACTCCTCGGTGAACTTTGTGGTTCGTCCTTGGGTGAAAACGGCGGACTACTGGGGGGTTTACTTCGACGCCATGCAAAACATCAAAGAAGCGTTGGATGCGGCGGGTATTGAGATTCCATTCCCACAAATGGACGTGCATCTCAACAAAGTCGACTAATACGATTGAACGACTTAATGCGAAAAGCGAGGCCCTTGAGCCTCGCTTTGTTTTATCCACTCATCCCCAGCCTTGCAGCAAGTGCTTGGCGAGCATGCCAGCGATGACCCACATCATGGTACCGACCAGCAAATCAATCACTTGTTTTACTCTAGGTTTGGATAAGGTGGGCGCCAATTTAGCGGCGCCAATCGACAGACCGTAAAACCACACAAAAGACGCCAAGATAGTACCGATGGCGAAAGAGAGTCGCTCCTGACCTTCGAATTGGCCGCCGATGGATCCCAAAATAACCACGGTATCGAGATAAAGGTGCGGGTTGAATACGGTGACGGCGAGCGCGCCTAAAATGACCGCTTTACGACCGCGCGATAGCTCACTGCTTTGTAGCCCTTCGCTGTGGGAGGCCAGCGCACTTTTCAGAGAAAGAAACCCATAGTAGCCGAGAAACAGAATGCCGCCGATGGTCACTAAAGTCAGCAAGGTTTCATTTTGTGACAGAATCGCCCCGCCGCCAAAAATACCGACAGAGATAAACAGCATGTCGAGAAAGCTGCAAATCGTCGCCGTAGTCAGGTGGTGTTGACGTTTGATGCCTTGATTCAGTACGTAAGCATTTTGCGCGCCAATGGGGATAATCATACTGGCCCCTAAGCCAAACCCTTGCAGCATTAACCAGAAACTCACGATAACCTCTCTTTTTGTTCATGATAGGCGCCCACAATAATCAGAATTAAGATATAAATACAATTAATGATTTTAATTGATTATTAGTAATGCTTATAAGGATGGTGTGATGAAAGGGCTGGATTATCGTTGGATTGAAGCGCTGGATAGCGTAGTCAAAACCGGTGGCTTTGATAAAGCGGCCAATGCGCTGTATGTCACCCAGTCTGCGGTTTCACAGCGCATCAAACAACTTGAGCGATTCGTGGCGCAGCCCGTCTTGGTTCGTGACCAGCCACCAAGGCCCACTCCCCTTGGTCAAAAGCTGCTCGGCTTCTATCAGCGTATTCAATTGCTGGAACAAGAGTTGATTCCGGAAATTAGCAATCAGCAGCCTTTACAAATCCGTCAGCTCTCGATTGCGACCAACGCCGATAGCTTGGCCACCTGGCTACTGCCGGCATTGAGCCCTGTACTGAAAAAGCACCCGCTCGAGATGAGGTTTGAAGTCGATAGAGAGGGGCGTACACTCAATAAACTCAAGCAAGGTGAGGTAGTGGGGGCAATCAGTATGGCAAGCCAAGCCCTTAGTGGTTGCGTGGCCCGCTATTTAGGGCGGATGGATTACATTTGCGTGGCCACGCCGCAGTTTTGCGAGCGTTTTTTTCCAAAAGGATTGACCAAAGAGGCGCTATCGATAGCCCCTGCGGTCTCGTTTGATCAACACGATCCACTGCATCGAGATTTTCTTAAACAGCATGGCATTGATATTGAACGAGGGATCAACCACTGGGTCTCGAGCTCTGAGGCGTTCGTCAATATGGCGCTTAATCATTGCGCTTACTGTTTGATTCCCACCATACAGATCGAAAAGGAGCTTGAGCAGGGCACTTTGGTCGATTTGCTTCCCGGGTTTTGTCTCTCCTTTGAGATGTATTGGCACCACTGGCAACTCGAAACAGGCCTGATGAAAGAAGTCAGCGAAGCGATTCTCAGTTATGCGCAGCAGCATCTGATCCAGCCGAGTCGTTAATTCTTTGTCAGTTTTCTCTTGTCTCACTTGGTGAAGAAATCAACGTTTTCTATTATGTATGAAATATCTAACATACGGATCGCTTTATGACTAACCCAACTCGAATGTCTGCTGTGCGCGTTCAATGTCGCTGGCTCGCTTTGCTGGTGTGTGTGACCAGCGCGCCGAGCTTTGCCGAGATAGATTTTCCCCACCTCAGCACCACAGGCTATGGTGAAGTCACCGCTGAGCCTGATATGGCGAAATTTACGGTGACCGTGGTCGAATCTATGCTCACCGCAGAGCAGGCAAAACAATCGGTTGACCAAGTGGTAAGTGACTTTCTCAAAGCGTTAGGGCGAGAAGAAGTCCCGAGTGAGCAGATTCAAAGCTCTAATCTCTATCTCTCACCTCAATATCAGTATCCTAAGAATGGGGCTCCTGAGTTGGTCGGCTATCGTGCGACTCGTACCATTCAAGTCACGGTCAATGAACTGGAAAAGCTCAATGATTATCTTGATCTGGCGCTGAGTGTGGGCATCAACCAAGTGAGCAATATTGAGTTGAAAGTAAAAGAGGCCGCACGTTACCAAGATCAAGCGCGTCAAGCGGCGATCCGTGATGCCAATCAGAAAGCGCACGCGTTGTCTGAAGGGTTTGGTAAAGCGATCAAAGGCGTGTGGCGGATCGATTATCGCAGTCAGCAAAACCAACCGGTATTGATGCGTACCATGAGTATGGACGCGAAAAGAGAGTCAGTAGGCTACCAAGACTCATCGATCATCATTCGTGATAGCGTGGATGTTATTTATCAGATTGATTGATTTCTTACTAAAAGCCTTTATTTTTTAAAGGGAAAAATAGCGAGGGGTCGAATGTGTCATCGCTCGCTCTTTAATCGACTTTCGTATTAATGCTATACTTCCTCCTCATTTTTTTAAGAGCATAGCTAGTGATGAAAAGCCGCAGTAACTTTTGGTATCTAATGCTAGTTATGTTAGTGCTCATTACGATAGTGACGACTTACTATCATAGCCGATACCAAGAAGTAAAAACGGCGGCAATGAACACCATCGTCACTCAAGCTTCACATCAATTGACCTACAGCGAACGCGAGTATCTGAATGTTCGCAATCAGTTTGTTTCTGTCGTCAATTTGTTATCGCACAGTCGTAATCTTTATGACTATATTGCCGAGCCAACGGACGAGCATAAAACCATTGTCGAGCAGTCTTGGGTCTCGGTGACCGACAGCCAGTTGTGGTATACCCAAGT
>NZ_JCBDGH010000075.1:0-45920 GCF_059833955.1 Vibrio sp. R15-SG3-ISO1A | reverse complement strand
GCGCCAACCACCCTTGGCTAACCGGCACCTCAGGCTGGGCTTACTTTGCGGTCACCAACTTTATTTTGGGTGTGCGCAGTGGATTTGATGGCCTAACCATCGACCCGTGTATTCCGACCGATTGGCCGGGCTTTGAGGTTACGCGTGAGTGGCTAGGTGCCACTTATCACATCAAAGTCGACAATCCGAATTCGGTGAGCAAAGGGGTTCAATCCATCACGGTGAACGGCCAAGTCTTCGAGGGTGTGGTTCCGGTTCAGCCTCAAGGCTCTGTCAACCAAGTGGTCGTGGTATTGGGATAACGAGTCAGCCCAGAGCGTCCTTGCGCCGCTCTGGGCTTGATAGAAAGGAAAACAACTATGAGTTCAGCAATTAAATTTGGCACCGGCGGTTGGCGTGCGTTTATTGGTGAAGCGTTCACAAAAGACAACGTGCGCCTTGTTGCCCAAGCGCTGGCCAATATCATCAATCACGAACAGGTCAGCGACCGCGGATTCGTGATTGGTTATGACCGCCGCTTTCTCTCCGATAAAGCGGGCCGCTGGTTTGCTGAAGTGCTCGCAGCCAACGGGATCTGCGTGAGTTTTATCGACAAATTCGTGCCCACCCCTATCGTGATGTTCAAGGCCAAGCAGATGAATTGCGCCTACTCAGCATGCATCACCGCCTCGCACAACCCAGCGGATTACAACGGTATCAAGGTGTTCATCGAAGGTGGCCGCGATGCCGATGAAGTGATCACACAAAAAATCGAAGCGCAAATTGAAACCCTCAACCAGAGTGATGTGTTGAGCATGGAATTTGAACAGGCACTTGATAGCCAGCGCATTAAGCTCATTAATCCAATGAACGAGTTTGTCGATTCCATCATCGATTTCATCGACATTGAAGCGATTAAAAAAGCCAACTTACGCGTTCTCATCGACCCGATGTTTGGGGTCGCGAAGAACGCTTTGCAAACCGTTTTGATCAACGGGCGCTGCGATGTAGATGTGATTCACGATGGCAAGAACCCCGATTTTGGCGGACTCATGCCCTCACCTAGCGCTGCAACCTTATATCGTCTTAAACATCTGGTGGCAGCAGAAGGCTACGACATTGGAATTGGTACCGATGGGGATGCCGACCGTTTAGGCATCATTGATGAAAAAGGTCATTTTATTCACCCCAACGAAGTGCTGATGCTGCTCTATTACTACCTACTTGAGTACAAGGGCTGGAAAGGTGCGGTGGTGCGCAACATCGCGACCACTCACCTGCTCGATAAAATCGCCGCAGATCATGGTGAAGCGTGTTATGAAGTCCCGGTTGGCTTTAAACACATCAGCTCAAAGATGGAAGCGCACGATGCACTGATCGGCGGAGAGAGCTCAGGCGGCTTGACCATTCGCGGTCACATTAAGGGCAAAGATGGGGTATTTGCATCCAGCTTATTGGTGGAGATGATCTCCGTCACTGGGAAGAAACTCTCCGAACTGCTTGGTGAAATCTATTCACGCTACGGTTACGCCTATACCGCAGAAGGAGATTGTACGTTTAAAGCGGCGCAAAAACAGACACTGTATGATCGCCTCTACGTCGAGAAGCAACTGCCTGAATTTGAGTATGACATCGACAAAGTCAGCTACGAAGATGGCGCGAAAGTGGTGTTTAAAAATGGTGGATGGGTCATCGCACGTTTCTCTGGCACTGAGCCACTACTGCGAATTTTTGCTGAAATGGCAGACCAAGCCACGGCTGAAAAAGTGGTGCTGCAAATGAAAACCTTCCTCAAACTCTAGGCTTCATCGCGATCCATCTTGGGTCCACCCTATAGGTGAAGAAGATTTGCCCGGTACTATACCGGGCATTTTTTTGTCGGAATGTCCGCTCTAGACTAGAACGCCAATACACCTTGGGTATCCACTTTGACAGACACATGTTGGCCAATCATCAACGGCTCAGGGGAGCTGGCGAGCAAGAGATTACCACCCGCATTGATGACATAACGGCAGTGATCGCCCATAAACTGCTGCTCTAACACCGAGATACTGCTCTCTTGAGTCGCACTGATCTGGACATGTTGTGGACGAAGTAACAATTCACATTCGCCGCCTTGAGAGATCTCATGTTGAGCGGTCGCTTCAATCACACCGAGTTCGGTTTCGAACTCAGACGATGAGATGCGCTTGGCTTTGATGTAACTGCCGCCGCCCAAGAAATCCGCCACAAATTTACTCGACGGTTGGTAGTAAAGCTCGCCTGCCGTCCCGTATTGCTCAATGACGCCGTGGTTCATCACCGCCATTTTGTCTGCAAAGGCAAAGGCCTCTTCGCGGCTATGGGTGACGAATATCGCCGTGACGCCCTGCTTTTTGAAAATCTTGCGAATTTCACCAATCAGCTCATGGCGCACTTGGGTATCGATGTTAGAGAACGGCTCATCAAGCAAGAGCAAGTCCGGCTTGTACGCCAACGAGCGTGCAATGGCCACGCGTTGCTGTTGACCACCCGAAAGCTGATGCGGGTAGCGATCGCCATAACCACTGAGATGCACCAATTCCAGCATCTCTTCCACGCGCTGATGTTTGTCTTGCGCTGAGAGCGCGGTCAAACCAAAGGCAATGTTTTGTTCTACCGTCAGATGGGGAAACAGCGCGTAATCTTGGAAAATCATACCGATGTTGCGCTGCTCAGGCGGCAACCAGTGCTCGCCATTATCAATCACGTTGCAATTGAGACTCATGGTGCCTGAACTGAGCGGAAGCAAACCGGCAATCGCTTTGAGCAACGTCGTTTTCCCACAACCACTGGCGCCAAGTAGACAGACAATTTCACCATGCTCGACCCGCAAAGATAACGACTCGAGTACCGTGGTCTGGTCGTCATATTTACAAGTGAGGTTTTCAATAGATAGCGCGCAACTCATCAGTGTGTGTGCTCCAGTGAACGGTTGATCAGAACTAAAGGAATAAGACCAACGAGAACCAACAATACGGCGGGTAGCGCCGCCAACTCCAATTTCTCATCGGAGGCAAAATTGTAGACGTAGGTCGCTAAGGTTTCGAAGTTGAATGGGCGGAGCAAAAGAGCGGCGTTGAGCTCTTTCATCGACTCAATAAACACCAACAGGCCCGCAATCAAAGCGCCGCGACGCACCAGTGGGAAGTGAACCCGCCACACCATCTGATTGACGCTGCACCCCATGGTGCGCGACGCCATATCCAGTGAGGGCGACACTTTGCTCAGGCTGCTTTCAATGCTGCCAATCGCCACCGCTGAGAAACGCACCACCATGGCGAAAATAACTGCAAACATAGAACCAGAGAAAATTAGCCCTGGGCGTCCCCACTCCATCCATTTAGCGACATCATTAACCAAATGATCGAGACTGAGTACAGGCACCATGATACCAATTGCCAATACTGTGCCCGGCACCGCATAGCCCAGTGAAGAGAGGCGCATAAAACTGACGCTGGTCTTACTCGGTGTAATACGCTGACAGAAGTTGAGTACCAAAGCGATCGCCACACCAATCAACGCAGCGGAAATAGAAACATAGAGACTATTAAGCGCAAATTGGCGAAACTCTGCGGTCCAGCTTTGTGAGAAGTAGGTGTAGGCATACATCAGCAGTTGACCCAACGGGAAAAGAAAAGCGATACAAACCAAACCCCAACACCAAATCAGGGCTAGCCACTTCTTCCAACCCGTCAGAACATAACGAAAATCTTCACGGCTATTAAACTGCTGCTGAAAAAGCTTTTGTTTGCGTCGGCTGTAGCGTTCCGCGCTAAGCAGCAAGATCACAATCAACAACATGATGGCGGAAATTTTTGCTGCGGCGGTTAAGCTTGAGTAGCCTAACCAAGTGTCATACACCGCGGTGGTCAACGTATTGACCGCGAAATAGCTGACCGTACCAAAATCACCGATGGTCTCCATCGCAACCAGCGACAACCCCACTGCCATCGCTGGGCGTGCCAGTGGCAATGAGATGCGGCGAAAGCTCTCCCAAGGGGAGCACTTTAATAAGCGCGCCGATTGCAACAGCGACACATTCTGTTCCATAAACGCAGCGCGGCACAGCAGATACACGTAGGGGTAAAGCACCAACGACAGCACCACCACCGCACCGCTTAGGGTGCGAATATCAGGAAACCAGTACTCACCCGGTCCCCATCCAGTGACGCCACGCAGCCACACCTGCACCGGACCAGCAAAATCAAACCAATCGGTAAAGATGTATCCAACAATATAGGCAGGCATAGCCAGCGGTAAGACCAATGCCCACTGTAATACTCGCTCACTGGGCAAGCGGCACATCGCCATCAGCCACGCGCTCGGCACACCAAAAAGCAGAGAAAACGCCATGGTTCCCAGTGCTAGCAGCACAGTGTTGTATGTGTAGGTTGGGAGAACAGTCGACATCAGATGGCCAAAGAGGTCATCTGTCTCGCCGATGGCGGTGTAGAATATCGCTAAGATCGGTAAAACCAGCAACAAAGCAAGCGCTCCACTGCTGGTTTTCCATGAATAATATTTTTCTTTCATTGCCTATTTATCATCAGGCTGTATGAGGGATAGATGCAGTTGCAAATACATCTCATATCCTTTAACCGTATAGGTGTATTTATACCCTTATAAGCAAACAACCTCAAGCTCGGCAAAGAAAAGCGAGACTTGAGGTTGTCTTTAATTAATGGTCTGTGTGAGCAGAATTACAGATCAAATTTCACTTCATCAAGCAGTTTCACTGCTGCTTCGTGGTGATCGGCGATCTCATCTAGCGAGAGAGTATCGGCTTTAAAGTCACCCCAAGAAGCCACGAGCTCTGAACGTTTTACACCCGCTTTGACTGGGTATTCGTAGTTCACTTCTGCGTACATTTCTTGCGCGACGTCATCCGCAAGGAATTCCATCAGCTTCACTGCGTTCTCTTTGTTGGGCGCGTATTTTGCCATCGCCATACCTGAGATGTTCACGTGTGTACCTGTGGTGCTTTGGTTCGGGAAGTTGATGTACACCGCGTCAGCCCATGCTTTCTGTTCTGGGTCGTTAACCATCGCGCCTAGGTAGTAACTGTTGCCTAGCGACACGTCACACAAACCTTCTTTAATCGCCTTCACTTGTGCACGGTCATTGCCTTGTGGTTTACGTGCTAGGTTCGCTTTCACCCCTTCCAACCAAGCTTTGGTCGCGGCTTCGCCTTCATGGGCAATCATAGAGGAGATCAGTGATACGTTGTATGGGTGCTTACCGCTACGTGTACAGATTTTGCCTTTGAACTCTGGCTTGGCTAAATCGGCGTAAGTGAAGTCTTCACCCAATTTGCCTACGCGGTCGCGCGAAGAGTAAACGCTGCGAGTACGTGTCGTCAGAGCAAACCATTCGTTATTTTCATCTTGGTATTGAGCAGGAATGTTGCTCTCAAGCACGTCACTGTTTACCGCTTGCACCAGACCTTTGTCGGTAAGCTCAGCTAAGCGGCTGATGTCAACAGTGAGCACGACGTCTGCTGGGCTGTACTCTCCTTCCTGAGCGAGCTTTTCTGCGATCCCTGTTTTCGCAAACTTGACGTTTACTTTGATACCGGTTTCTTTGGTAAATTCGTTGAACATCGGCTCAACAAGGAAAGGCTGGCGGTAAGAGTAGACATTTACTTCTTCTGCAGCGAGAGCCGCGGTTGGGGCAACAGTTGCACAGGCTAATGCAGAAAGAGTCAGCAGTTTTTTCATCGAGTCAATCCTTTAGATTTATATAGTAATGATAATGTTTATCAATACGTTTATTATATTCAACAAACTTTAGAAAACAATCCATCAATAAGCAAAACAGGCGGGTTAACGGCTGATTTTAAACCCCTTTATTTGTAACAACTTGTATCACACCTAACCAAATATTGATTAATTTTTTATCAACTCAGTCTCAAAAGCCAGAGCGTATCTATGGTGCTTTTACTCAGCCCCTGAAGCATAGATCAAAAAAAGCCCACACTGAGTGTGGGCTTCATACTTTGTATTAAAAAGTGATTTATTTCACAGTCACGAACTCTGGGTAAGCACCAACACCACAGTCGTGCATGTCCATACCTTCCATCTCTTCGTCTTCAGAGACTCGGATACCCATTGTTGCTTTCAAGATACCCCAGACCACTAGGCTTGCACCGAATACCCAAGCGAAGATCACTGCAGCACCAAGAAGCTGTGCACCGAATGAAGCGTCACCGTTGCTTAGTGGCACAACCATCAGGCCGAAGAAGCCACACACACCGTGAACAGAGATAGCACCCACTGGATCGTCAATCTTAAGTTTGTCTAGACCGATGATGCTAAACACAACCAATGCACCTGATACCGCACCGATAGCCACAGAGTAAAGTGGTGATGGTGACAGTGGGTCTGCGGTGATAGCTACCAAGCCCGCCAACGCACCGTTAAGAATCATAGTCAGGTCTGCTTTACCCCAAGTGGTTTTACAAACAAACAGCGCTGCAATGGCACCTGCTGCGGCTGCGGCATTGGTGTTTAGGAAGATTTGACCAACCGCTGTTGCGTTCTCGAAATCTGATACCATCAACTGTGAACCACCGTTGAAGCCGAACCAACCGAACCATAGGATGAAGGTACCCAACGTTGCCAATGGCATGTTTGAACCAGGAATTGGGTAGATTTCACCGTTTTTGCCGTATTTACCTTTACGTGCACCAAGAAGAAGTACGCCTGCCAATGCTGCTGCTGCGCCTGCCATGTGAACAATACCAGAGCCTGCAAAGTCGCTAAAGCCCGCTTCAGATAGGAAGCCACCGCCCCAAGTCCAGTAACCTTCGACTGGGTAGATGAAGGCTGTAAGTACGACAGCGAAAATCAAGAAAGCCCATAGCTTCATACGCTCAGCCACTGCGCCAGAGACAACCGACATCGCCGTCGCCACGAACACAACTTGGAAGAAGAAGTCAGACTCAAGGGAGTGGTCTGCACCTTCACCTTGCGTACCAATCAGCGCACCGATTGATGGTAGCCAACCGCCTTCGCCGTTGTCGACGTACATGATGTTGTAGCCAACCACCAAGTACATGGTACAAGCGATAGCGTATAGGCAGAAGTTTTTGGTTAGGATTTCAGTGGTGTTCTTTGAACGTACTAGACCCGCTTCCAGCATCGCAAAACCCGCTGCCATCCACATAACTAACGCACCTGAAATGAGGAAGAAAAAGGTGTCTAGTGCGTAACGTAACTCTGTTACTGTTGTTGATAATTCCATCGTGTTTATCTCCAGTCCTTTGAATTCTTAAAGTGCCTCAACATCCGTCTCACCAGTACGAATACGCACTGCTTGACTTAGGTCGTAGACAAAAATCTTACCGTCACCAATTTTTCCGGTGTGCGCCGCTTTCGTGATGGCTTCGATAACGCGGTCAACGTTTTCAGCCTGAGTGGCGATCTCTAGTTTTACTTTGGGTAGAAAATCGACTTGATATTCTGCACCACGGTAAAGTTCTGTATGGCCTTTTTGACGACCAAAGCCTTTCACCTCTGATACAGTCATCCCCTCGATGCCCACATCGGCTAACGCCTCTCGAACATCATCTAATTTGAACGGTTTGATAATCGCATTAATAAGTTTCATCGCATCCTCTCTGAAGCAGTCATCCTTTTGCTTTTCTATAATCCAAGGTGCGTGCCAAGTTTTTAAACCATTGATAAATATGAAATTACATTAAATCTCCATCCTGTAGAACGAAAAACGCGCACCATAAAGGTGCGCGCACTTCCCAAAAACAGAGCATCAGTGAATTCATTCACCAATAGGGTGCATTACATTGTACGAAGAAAGGATTTCCACTGGTCGAGCAGTTGTTCGAAATCTTCCAAACCGCAGCTTGCACGGCTCTCGCTCTCATACAACTCAAACTCACTTTCCGCGCCAAGGTCAAAGTCATGCTTTAAGCTGTTCTCTTCCACTAACACTTCATCACCTTGAACTGTCAGAGAAATTTCTCGGCCTTCTAAAATGAACTCTTGCTGAGGCGCAGCTTTCGCACTGGCTAGCAACTGATCAATGCTCTCGAGTTTGACTGGGTCTTGACCAATTTCTTCCTGAAGCCAGCGACCAAAGACCTCATGCCCCATACTGGATCTTACGTAGACGTCACCCAGTAAGGTATTCTTAATAAATTCAAATTCCATAGTTGAACCACCTACCCAGAAAAAGTCGTGAAGAAAAGGCGCGCACTATACCTAAAATCGGCCTCAGACACTCTAAAAATCGACACCGTGAGCCTAAAAAACAGAGATAAAAAAAGCGCCTGCCGAAGCAGACGCTGATCTGTCATATTCGCTAGAGCGTGATTACGCTGGTTCTTGGAAGATCACGGTATCCGCTTTCTTGGTGTACTGTTCCATCTTGTGGAAGTTCAAGTAGCGATAGGTATCCGCCGCGGTCGCATTGATCTTCGCCGCGTACTCAAGATACTCTTCTTTAGTAGGGATGCGGCCTATGATTGCGCCCACTGCCGCGAGCTCAGCGGAAGAGAGGAACACATTCGCGCCGGTACCTAAACGGTTCGGGAAGTTACGCGTTGAGGTCGACATGACCGTCGCTTTATCCGCTACGCGCGCTTGGTTACCCATACAGAGTGAACACCCTGGGGTTTCAATACGCACACCCGCACGGCCATAGATGCCGTAATAGCCTTCTTCGGTCAATTGATCGCGGTCCATCTTGGTTGGCGGCGCTACCCAGAGACGTGTATTCAAGGTACCACCATATTGCTCAAGCAATTTACCTGCTGCACGGAAGTGACCAATGTTGGTCATGCACGAGCCAATGAAGACTTCGTCAATCTCAGTGCCTTGCACTTGAGAAAGTAGGCGCGCATCATCTGGATCGTTTGGTGCACACAAGATAGGTTCGTTGATCTCGGCAAGATCAATCTCAATCACGTGCGCGTACTCCGCGTCCGCGTCGGCTTCCATTAGTTCAGGGTTAGCCAACCACTCTTGCATCGCTGTAATGCGACGCTCGATGGTGCGGCGATCGCCGTAACCTTCGGAGATCATCCACTTCAACATGGTGATGTTTGAGTTGAGGTACTCTTCAATTGACGCTTGAGAGAGCTTGACAGTACAGCCTGCTGCACTGCGCTCTGCTGAGGCATCAGAGAGTTCAAACGCTTGCTCAACCGTTAAGTGCTCCACCCCTTCAATCTCAAGTACGCGACCTGAGAACTCATTGATCTTACCTGATTTTTCAACCGTCAATAGACCTTGTTGAATCGCATAGTAAGGGATCGCATGCACCAAATCACGCAAGGTGATACCCGGCTGCATCTCGCCTTTGAAGCGGACTAAGATAGATTCAGGCATATCTAATGGCATCACCCCCGTCGCAGCGGCAAACGCCACCAAGCCAGAACCAGCAGGGAAAGAAATACCAAGAGGGAAACGAGTATGCGAGTCACCACCTGTACCTACGGTGTCTGGCAGCAACATGCGGTTTAACCAAGAGTGGATAACACCGTCACCAGGGCGCAAAGAGACACCGCCACGGTTCATAATGAAGTCTGGCAAGGTATGGTGAGTATTCACATCCACTGGTTTTGGATACGCAGAGGTATGACAGAATGACTGCATAACAAGGTCTGCGGAGAAACCAAGACACGCCAAGTCTTTCAACTCATCACGCGTCATTGGGCCCGTCGTATCTTGCGAGCCGACCGTGGTCATCTTAGGTTCACAGTATTGACCTGCGCGGACACCTTCAACGCCACACGCTTTACCGACCATTTTCTGAGCCAGAGTAAAGCCCTTAGTTGACGATGATGGGTCAACGGGTTTTGCAAAGAGATCGGTCTCTTCAAGACCGAGCGATGCGCGCGCGCGACTGGTTAAGCCACGACCGATAATAAGAGGAATACGGCCACCCGCTCGCACTTCATCAAGCAGCACTTTGCTCAGCTCGAAACGAGAAATCTCTTCGCCATCTTTACGTACCACTCCTTCGTACGGGAAGATGTCGATCACATCGCCCATATTCATCTGTTGTACGTTCAGTTCAATCGGTAGCGCGCCTGAATCTTCCATGGTGTTGTAGAAGATAGGGGCAATTTTGCCACCCAAGCAGATACCGCCGGTGCGCTTATTAGGTACGTATGGGATATCTTCGCCCATAAACCACAGCACTGAGTTAGTCGCGGATTTACGCGAAGAACCGGTGCCCACAACATCACCCACGTAAGCGAGTGGGATGCCGTCTTTTTTCAACTCTTCGAGTTGCGTGATAGGACCAACACTACCTGGTTGATCTGGGTTGATGCCTTCACGCTCCATTTTCAGCATCGCTTTGGCGTGAACAGGAATATCAGGACGTGACCAAGCATCTGGGGCTGGGGATAAGTCATCGGTGTTCGTCTCACCGGTCACTTTAAACACTTTCACCGTGATCTTTTCTGCGACTTTCTTCTTGGCAGTAAACCACTCTGCATCCGCCCATGATTGCATCACTTGCTGTGCAAAGCTGTTGCCGGCTTTGGCTTTTTCTTCCACGTCGTAGAACGCATCAAACATCAGTAGTGTATGAGACAAGGCTTTGACCGCGATGGGGGCTAGAGTCTCATCATCAAGGAACTCAACCAGTGGCGCGATGTTGTAGCCACCTTGCATAGTACCAAGGAGCTGCGCGGCTTTTTCGCGGCTAACCAGCGGAGAAGAGACCTCGCCTTTCGCCACGGCCGTTAGGAAGCCAGCTTTGACGTAAGCCGCTTCATCAACACCCGGTGGGATACGGTTTTCCAGAAGGTCAAGAATAAACGCTTCTTCACCTTGAGGGGGATTTTTCAGAAGTTCCACTAGGCTGGCAACTTGCTCGGCATCCAATGGTTTAGGTACAACTCCTTCAGCAGCACGCTCTTCGACGTGTTTACGATAGGCTTCAAGCACGACTTTTTCCTCTCATTGCGGTTCCTCCCCTTTATTGCTATTTATTCAGAAAAGAAGGGAGTGAACATCCTTGGAAACTTGGCGCTCCATGCCATATTGTCATTCAATTGGGTGCGATACCATACATCGAATAATCATGCCAAAGAGGCCAAACTGTGGGCGGTAGAATAGCAAATTTAACGTTAAATTAAAATCTCATCATTTTGACCAACATAGCAACTTGAGACTAAAGTTCTATGCTTTTTCATGCAGTATAAGCACATTTTCCCTATAAACCGTACAACAATTTATATCGACTCGATCCCACTATTTAAACGAACTGCCGATGATAAGATAAAACGAGTCGTAGTTTTGTTCAGTACGGCCATAACCAAACATCACCGGTCCGACTGGCGAGTCAATCCCCGCAAAAACCGAGGCTGCTTGATACATCGGCGCTTGGCTGATTTCTGTATCCGGATCTGACCACACACCGCCATATTCCAATGACGCGCCGACGTAGAAGGGCGAGCTGAAGAGGCCAAAATCGTTATCAAACCAACGGTAGCGATAAGTAGCATTACCATAGAGTTTGTTTTGCCCAACCAGACTGTTTTTCGGGATGCCGGAGAGGTTTAGAAAGCCGCCTAACTGTTTAGGATCCACCAGCAACTGGGACTTTTTGCTCTCCACCAGCGCGCCATCAAAGTTACCCACTAAAGTATGACGGCCAAAGCTGTGCGCACCTATCCAACGCACGGTGGTTTCGTACACGGTATCATCGATGTCCGACAAACTGTCTTGCGAGCTATCATCAGAAACTAGGAATCCTAGATCGAGGTAAACACCCTTGTTTGGTAGGGCAAAGTTATCCAAAGTATCAATGCGGTAGTTGGCAAACAGTCCTAGGCGCTCATAGCGGCCAGTGCCAAACAAGGAGAAGGTCGACGCTTCCACTTCACCATGCGTATAGCGCCCGCCCACCTTAAATTGGCTCCATAAGTTGCTCTGATAACCCATCGCCAGCTCCCCAATCCACTGGGCATAGTTCACCGGCAGGTAATTCTCGGTTGTCTCTAAGGTAGGATCGGTAATGAATTCGAACTCTCCATCGGCGTCAAACGGCAGGTTACGCGTCTGCTCCTTGTAACTGACTATCGCGTTACCAAACAGTGTTTGAGAGGAGAGGATCGGTGAATAGAGATCAAACTCCAACAGCTTGTCTGTGCCCAGTTCGATATTGGCTCTTAGCTCGGCTCCTTGCTCCGTCAAGCCGGTGAAGTTGGTGGAGACACCAATCGAGTACTGGCTTTTGGTCTGAAAGTCATCTTCAAGGAAGAAACGAAAGTCGACAAAATTCGGCCCCCAGGATTTCTCTTTGATGTTCACGCGCAGCACGTTGTCATCATCTTGCTGATCAAACTGGTAGGTCACCAACTCAAACCGATCCAACACATAGAGATCGCGTATGCTCTGCTCCAACGTTTCCGTCGAATACTGCTCGCCGCTTTCAAGATTCAATCGCTGCGCTATCACCTCATCGGAGAATGGGCTGTTATTGCTCACCTCCAATCGGTCAATCACCACCTCATCGACATAAGTGAGTTTGGCTCGTGCTTGCTGTTTTTTCTCCACATAGTGTTGGTACTCAGCGGAAGACACCGACAACGCCTGCAATTGCTCCTTTGCTGCATGGGCGACCTCATAACCTTTGACATACGCTTCAGGCATGATGGAGAAATCGGTGGTGCCGTAGCGACCCACCTCAGGTTTCAGAAGGACATCGCCCTCAGCAAGAAAGCTCGTCTGCTCTCGGGTACTGCGCTGGACAAGATAATTAGACAACTGCGAAGCGACGGTAAATAAGTTGGTGAATTCCTCTTCGGCGCGATAATCCGAGCTGATGTCCACCGCGATAATGATGTCCGCGCCCAGTGCTCGAGCGAGTTCGACCGGCATATTGTTGGTCACCCCGCCGTCGACCAACATTTTGCCATCCACTTCATACGGTGGCAGCGCACCAGGGACAGACATGCTCGCCATCATGGCATCGGTCAAATAGCCACTGCTTAAGATGACAGGTTCTAATTGAATGATGTCGGTCGCCACCGAACGATAGGGGATCGCCAGTTCATCAAAGCTGGTAAAAGGAGGAAGATTACCTGTGGTTTCGCGCAAGATACGCAGCATACTCTGCCCTTGCACGACCCCTTTGGCGGCTTTGAGCTCACCAATCCCTAGGCCAAAATCGGTCGTCAGTTGGTAGCGGTCTTCGTACTCTTTATCTCGCACACGACGCTCACTGCGCGGCACTTTATCAACAAAGCCAGAGTTCCAATTGACGCTGTAAAGAAAACTCTCGATTTCATCAGCGCTCATCCCTGTCGCATAAAGGCCGCCTACATAGGCGCCCATACTGGTGCCGGTAATGTAGTCGACCGGAATTTTCAGCTCTTCAAGCGCTTTCAACACCCCAATGTGCGCCGCACCTTTGGCGCCGCCGCCCGCCAGCACCACAGCAATTTTAGGGCGCTCAACAGCTGGCACATCGGTATCAATCAGCGATGGTCCTGACTGGGCTGTCGCCATAAGTGGCCACCCGCCTAAAAAAGCGCATAGATAGCTAAAGCCGCACAAGGAGCGAAGCGTTTTTTTCACGTTTGAATTCCTTTCAAAACCAATGATTTCGGATTATATACACAAACCCATCTGACCTTACCAGTCAAAGAGTCGATTGATCCAGGATGCCGACGCTTTATCACACTGTTGTTTGAGCTGACCTGTGTTATCCCACACGGGCAACTTAAAGTCGTTACGACAATCCAGCGCCAAGCTACCCGACTCTCGCCCAGCAAAACCTAACGTTGTGATGCCTTGGGGCCATGGCAGGCTCAATGGCTGCGGAATACGCTGCGATAAGTAATCGGCGTAGACACGTAATGCGCCGCTCGAGCCCGTCAGTTTGGTCGGTGTATTGTCGTCTCGACCAAGCCAAACCGTGGTTACCTCTCGCCCATCAACACCGACAAACCAACTGTCACGCGTATCATTACTGGTACCGGTTTTTCCCGCCAGCGCCGCTTGAGAAAACTGACTATTGAGATAGCGGCCAGTGCCTTCGGTAACGCCGATTTTCATCGCATAAGTGGTCAGCCAGGCCGCTTGTTGATCGACTCGCTGTGACGCGCTAGGCAGGGACTCATACAGCACCTGCCCTTCAAGGTTTAACACCGAACGCAGCGCAGAGAGCTTCGCGTATCGGCCCGAGTTGGTTAAGGTTTGGTACATCTGCGCCACCTGAAACGGGGTGAGACTGAATGAGCCTAAGAACATCGAAGGCACCGGGCGAATCTCTTCACGTGGCACGCCAAGCTGCTCAAAGGTGTTGATGACCTTCTCTATGCCCACTTGCATACCCAGCTCCACCGTCGGCACATTGAGCGATTTGGCCAGCGCCAGATAGAGCGGCACATCACCGCGATATTCTCGGTCGTAATTGCGCGGCGACCAGACGTTACCTTGACTGCCCTTGAGCGTAATCGGCTTGTCATGCAGCGTGGTGGCTAAGGTGTATTTTTCCGGCTGATTGAGCGCCGCCAAATAGACCGCAGGTTTTGCCAATGAGCCAATTTGCCGCTTCGCGTTCAAGGCTCGGTTAAAGCCATCAAAGCCGGTGCGCTTGCCACCGACCATCGCGCGAATTTCGCCGGTGTGTCGATCCACCGCCACCGCTGCGCCCTCTAATTCATCGCCCGCCACCGTTGCCAATTGCGTTACCTTAGAGGCCACGGCACGCTCCAATTGATGCTGCGAGACAGGGTCAAGTGAGGTAAATACGCGCAGGCCGCTGTCGCCCTGGAATCGCTCTCCAAGCTTCTCTTTGAGCTCAATGCTCACTTGCTGAAAATAAGCGGGCTGACGACTAGCAATTTGTGGCGTTGCTTGTAAATCCAGTGGTCGGCTAGCAGCGGCATCAAACTCGCTCGCCGTCAGCGTGCCTTGTTGCATCATTAAGCGCAGCACCAGATCTCGACGCTCTTTCGCCCTCTCTGGGTAGCGTTGCGGGTTGTAATACGACGGGCCTTTCACCATGCCGACCAACAACGCCAGTTGATCAATTCTCAGCTCTTGAATCGGTTGGCCGAAATAAAAACGCGACGCCAAACCAAAGCCGTGAATCGCTTCACCGCGGCTTTGACCTAAATAGACTTCATTAAGGTACGCTTCCAAAATGCGGTCTTTGCTGTAACGGTAATCGAGAATCAGGGCAATGTACGCCTCTCTCATTTTGCGCCATAAGGTGCGATCGCTCGATAAAAAGAGGTTTTTGGCTAACTGCTGAGTCAGAGTACTGCCGCCTTGCACGGTCCGCCCCGCTTTCACGTTGGCCACCAAAGCACGCGCGATCGCCAGCGGTGACACTCCATCGTGCTGATAGAACTGCCTGTCTTCTGTTGCGAGCAGCGCGTCGATCATCACTTCCGGAAAATCGACCCGCTTGATAAACAGCCGCTGCTCATCTTGATTTTTTTCAAGCATACCCAGCATTTTCGGCTCAATGCGCAAGTAGCCCAAATCCCCCGGCTTTTCTAACGATTGGATCCTTTGCAGGCTTGACGCATCAAAATGCAGCATGACGTGGCGGTCAGGCTCTGGGCCATCAGAGAACTCAAAAGGCCGACGAATCAGCTCAATCTTGCTCGAAGAAGAGGAATACTCACCCGGGTATTGAGGTTGACGCACTTTGCGATAATTGAGCACATCCAGCTCATTACGTACTTCTTGAATCGAAATGTTGTCACCCGGCGCGAGATGCAAAATACGCGCATACACCACCGTCGGCAAAGAGAACAGCTGACCTTCAAATTTCTGTTTAACCAAGCTATCGAGATAGATGCCCACCACCAGTAGTAAGGCAAACCCAGCCAAGGCGAGCTTCCATGTTAGGCCCCATAGAGTTTTCCACCATGCACGCTTTGAGGATGTAGGTTTTGCGGCCTTTTTTGCACGCTTGCCAGAGGCTTTGGTTACGCGAGACTTACGGCGACGTCCCTGATTATCTCTACTCTCTGTTGTTCTCTTTTTACTCATTCTTTCCTTTACCCTAATCACTATGATGACAGGTGTTTTTTGGTTTTCGTCGTTGCCACATGATTGGCAGGATCATCCGGCCAAACGTGTTTGGGGTAGCGCCCCTTCATCTCTTTTTGTACTTCCACGTAGCTGCCTGCCCAGAACCCTGCGAGATCTCGGGTGATCTGTAATGGTCTGCGTGCGGGAGAGAGCAGCTCCAATACTAAGGTTTTGCGACCGTCGGCAATGCGTGGCGACGTCTGCTCGCCATACACTTCTTGAATCCGAACCGACAGCACGGGCTCTTGTCCATCTTGATAACGAATCCGCGCTCGTGTGCCCGTTGGCAGCGTGTAGTGTGTAGGCAACCACTCATCCAACTGCTGATTTAACGGCCAGCCCAAATAGGCCAGCAGCGCTTGCTCTATCGATATCGATGCCAACTGCTTTACCGACGTAACCTGATTCATGTACGGCTCAAGCCAGTGCTCTAGAGTCGCCAATAAGCTATCCTCAGAGCAATCTGGCCAATCGTGCTCTGGCAGCCAGTGCGCAGCGCAGCGAATGCGCTCTAGCGTGTCACGCGCGCGATCAGACCACTCTAATACAGACAAGCCTTTACGACGTACATAGCTCAGTAAAGCTTGTGTCATTTTTTCTTTATCTGGCGTTGCCATTGAGGTTCGAGACACCACGAGCGCGCCGAGCTTCTTCTGTTTCTCGGCGACTAAGCGACCTTTTTTCTCATCCCAATCAACCCAGTCATGATCAGTAAATAACGACGGACAATGCTGCTCAAGTACCGAGACCTCACAGGCTTGCGCAAGGTGAATACGTGACGCGTCCGATTGGCTGCGTAGTAAGTCAATCACCACCAAATACGGCGCATCGGCAAGCGGTTCGCTGTCATCGAGCTGTGCGCCATGACCATTGGCGAGCAAGAAGGTACCGGTGCCGCTGCTGCGTTGCTGCGCAATGCGGTCAGGATAGGCACAGGCTAGGGCGACCGGGACAAGGGCATCATCTAACGCCGCCAATGGCGCTGTGATGGCGAGCATCTTCGCTAGCGCCGCCGCGCGCGCACTGACCACTTTTTGCTTGCTGTGTTGGCCTTGGCGTAAACGCCAAACGCTGGTGCGAAAGTCGAGCGTGTGACGCTCTGGCTCTTCCAGTAACGCCGCTACCCATACGGCGCTTTGCTGCCAACGCTGCTCGTCACTGTGGAGTAACATCGCCGCCAGTCTCGGCTCCAATCCAAGCGCACAGGCGCGCTGACCTTGCGCGGTTAATAATGCCTGATCATTGAGTAGGCCGAGTGATCGTAGCAATTGACGCGCCTGCGCCAACGCGACTTTGGGTGGCGGGGTCAGCCAGGTCAGCTCATCGCTGTCTTGTGTTCCCCACTGCGCCAGTTCCATCGCAAGACCGGAGAGATCGGCATGCTGCATCTCTGGCGCGGGCACATCCGGCTGCTGACTCAGTTGACTTTCACTGTACAGGCGCACGCACAGTCCGGGCTCAATACGCCCTGCGCGACCCGCGCGCTGCTCGGCGGAGGATTTGGCAATCCGAACTTGCTCCAATTTAGTAATGCCTGTGCGGCTATCACACTTGGCAATGCGCTCGACGCCGCTGTCGACGACTAGACGAATGCCTTCAATGGTCAGTGAGGTTTCAGCAATGTTGGTCGCCAGAACCACCTTACGTCGCGGCGCCGGTGCGATCGCCGCTTGCTGCTCGTTAAAACTGAGCTGACCATATAAAGGGCAGACGAGGATACCCTCGCCCAAATCTTCAAGACGCTGCGCCACGCGCCGGATAGCAGCAACACCAGGGAGAAACGCCAGCAACGAACCAGACTCGGTCGCCATCAGGTGGCGGATCTGCTTCGCCATCGCCTCTTCTAGCCCTTGATTCGGCTTAAGGGGCTGGTAGCGATACTCAATCGGGTAGCTTCGCCCGTGCGATTCCACATACGCCGCGTCAGGCATGATGGTTTGCAGCGCTCGCTGGTCGAGCGTCGCCGACATCACCACAAGCTTTAAATCGTCGCGCAGCGCTTGCTGAATCTCGAGGCAGAGCGTCAACGCGGTGTCGGCGTGCAAGCTGCGTTCGTGAAACTCATCAAAGATGATCATATCAACGCCGCTCAGCTCAGGATCGGACTGGATCATGCGTGTTAAGATGCCTTCGGTGACAATTTCAAGCTGTGTCGATTGGCTGACTTTACTTTCACCGCGCATCCGATAGCCGACGGTTTGTCCAACCCGCTCCCCACATTGCTTCGCCAAATAGTGCGCGATATTTCTCACCGCCAAGCGCCTGGGCTCTAACATGATGATTTTTCCCTGCACAATGCCTGCGTTGAGCAGCTGCAGTGGAAAGTAGGTCGATTTACCGGCACCCGGCGCCGCTTTGAGGATCAGTTGAGCGTGATGCGCGACGCCTGCGAGAAGCTCGGGCATCACGTCTTGAATCGGCAGTTGTGACAATGGAGAAACCTTATGCTCTAATTGAGAGCTCAATTGTACATAAAAACAGTACTGATCCTAACTCTCTCACTCTGTTAAGTCTTAGTTATGAAGTTTTCCCCCTCTTTGCAACGCGCCACACTCATCCAGCGCTATAAACGCTTTCTCGCCGACGTCACCCTGCCCGATGGCAGTGAGCGGACCATTCACTGCGCCAACACAGGAGCAATGACAGGTTGCGCCACGCCGGGTAATCCTGTGTGGTATTCGACCTCAGACAACCCAAAACGCAAGTACCCCAACAGTTGGGAGTTGACTCAAACCGCGCAGCAGCATCGCATCTGTATTAACACCGCGCGCGCCAACGCATTAGCTGTCGAAGCGATTGAAAATGGCACCATCAAAGAGCTGCAAGGCTATGAGCGACTTCAAACTGAGCAGAAGTATGGCAGTGAAAATAGTCGGATTGATATCTTGCTCTCTGCACAATCCCAACCAAACTGCTATATAGAAGTGAAAAGTGTCACCCTGTTGGATGAAGCGCAGAATCAGCAAAAGGGACAAGGGTACTTTCCTGACGCCGTGACAACACGTGGTCAAAAGCACCTAAGAGAACTGACCGAGATGGCACAAAGTGGAAGCAGAGCGGTACTTTTATTCACCGTTTTACATTCAGGTATTGAAAAAGTCTCTCCTGCCCACCATATAGACGCCGATTATTCACAATTACTCAAAACAGCAATAGAAAACGGGGTGGAAGTCTTGTGCTACAAGGCCACGCTCAACGAGGATGAGATAGCACTAGTAGAGCCGCTCAATTTTCGGTGCTAGGGGCAAAAAATGATGTCGCCTTCACATTGATTGTAAGTTTCATCTCTAGTATTTGCCTCGGTTGATTCTTTTTGCTATAGATACCCGCCTTAAAATTAACTGCAGAGCGCAGTTGACTAGGTGTTAGTAGGAGATGCTGCATGCCAGAATCAAAGAAAAAAGCGCTAGGCATCCTAGCCATTGCAGGGGTTGAGCCATACCAAGAAAAAGCAGGTGAAGAGTACATGTCACCTGAGCAAATGGCTCATTTTACAAAAATTTTGACAGCTTGGCGTAACCAGCTCAGGGAAGAAGTTGATCGCACTGTGCACCACATGCAGGACGAAGCCGCCAATTTCCCAGATCCCGTTGACCGCGCTTCACAAGAAGAAGAATTTAGCCTAGAACTTCGCAACCGTGACCGTGAGCGTCGCTTGATCAAGAAGATTGAGAAAACGCTAAACAAGATCGAAGAAGATGATTTTGGCTTCTGCGAATCTTGTGGCATCGAGATTGGCATCCGTCGTCTAGAAGCTCGTCCTACCGCTGACCTTTGTATTGACTGTAAAACACTTGCAGAGATCAAAGAGAAGCAGATGCAAGGTTAATCCTGCATCACCCGCTGTATCCTAGTCACTTAGGGTATACATTAAGGGAGCATTGGCTCCCTTTTTGGTTTTTATCTATGACGAATATGATTGGCCGTTTTGCTCCCTCCCCCTCAGGCCCGCTCCATTTTGGCTCATTGGTTGCTGCCCTCGGCAGTTACTTTCAAGCCAAAGCGCAGCAAGGGCAGTGGCTGGTACGCATCGAAGACCTTGACCCTCCACGAGAGGTGCCAGGGGCAGCCGATCTCATCCTGAGAACCTTAGAAGCGTATGGTCTGCATTGGGATGGTCAGATCCTTTACCAAAGCCAGCGTTTAGACGCTTATCAAGCGCAAATTGACCGTTGGCGACGCAGCGGCGATGCCTATTTGTGTCAGTGCACGCGCAAACAAATCAAAGCGACGGGCGGCTTTTACTCGGGCACTTGCCGTGACAAAGCGTTGAGCGACGCCACATCGTGCGCAGTCAGGCTCACCATGTCCCAGCCAACGTATCAGTTTGACGACCTCAAACATGGCACCATTGACATCCCACGCGCGCTCGCAGATGAAGATTTTATTATCAAACGTCGCGATGGCTATTTTGCCTATAACCTTGCGGTAGTATTGGATGATATCGAGCAAGGCGTGACTCAAGTGGTGCGCGGCGCCGATTTGATTGAGCCCACAGGCAGACAAATCAGCCTGTATAAATTGCTCGGACAAACACCGGTGAGCTATTTGCACTTGCCGCTCGCCATCGGTGATAACGGGCAAAAGCTATCGAAACAGAACCATGCGCCGGCGATTGACCTACAAGACCCGATACCCGCGCTGCTCGATGCGATGCGCTTTTTGGGTTTACCAATGAAGCCAGAACTCTTCTCTGGGAGCGTGGAAGAGATCATCGCTTGGGGCGTGGAGAATTGGTCGATTGAGGCACTCCCTCAGCCGATCGAGATCACACCCATATTCTCAAACCGCTCCCCGTAGGCTATCATTAGCCGCAAATTCGCGCCGAATTGGGCTGAACATGACTGCAACGCCTAAGGAAAACCAAGGCTCAGCACGCAATCTGCATACGGATTGGAACATCAACCTGACTAGGCAAACACCGAATAACAGCTAGAAGCACATGAATAAAAACGACGATACACCCAACGAAACTCAAGTTTATCCGCAGCTTTCGTTAAATATTATTACTCGCCAAGAGCATAATATCTCACGCAAACAGATCAGCGATAATGCATTGAAGGTGCTATACCGTCTTCATGGTGCAGGCTATGACGCCTACCTCGTAGGAGGAGGTGTTCGCGATCTGCTGCTTAATCAATCACCCAAAGATTTTGATATCGCCACCAATGCGACCCCGGAACAAATCCGCCAGCAGTTTAAAAACTGTCGCTTAATCGGTCGACGTTTTCGTCTCGCGCATATCATGTTTGGTCGAGACATCATCGAGGTGGCGACGTTCCGCGGTCATCACCAAGAGCCAAGCAAAAACGTCTCTCAACAATCGAAAGAAGGGATGTTGCTGCGCGATAACGTCTACGGCACTGTCGATGAAGACGCTGAGCGCCGCGATTTCACCGTGAACGCGATGTACTACAACATCAGCGACTACTCGATTCACGACTACGCGGGCGGCATGGAAGACCTCGAAGATAAGCTGATTCGCTTGATTGGCGATCCCGACACACGCTATCGCGAAGATCCTGTGCGTATGTTGCGCGCGATTCGCTTTGCGGTGAAGCTGGACTTTGATATCGAAGAAGAGACCGCAGCCCCAATTGAAGAGTTGGCGCACCTTCTTCAAGACATCCCTGCTGCGCGCTTGTATGAAGAGTCACTCAAGATGCTGCAATCGGGCTATGGCTTAGAGACGTATCACTTGATGCGTGAGTACAACCTGTTCCAGCAACTCTTCCCGACCATTGCGCAGTACTTTACCGAAGATTACTCGTCTCCAACCGAGCAGATGCTGGATCTGGTACTCGACTCTACCGATCAGCGCATTGAAGAAGGTAAGCGCATCAACCCTGCCTTTATGTTCGCGGCGATGCTGTGGTACCCGTTGCAAGAAAAAGCCGCTCTGTTGATGGAAAAGCAAAAGCTCTCTGAGTATGACGCCATTATGGAAGCGAGCAACCTAGTGCTCGATGAGCAAGTGCGCACCATCGCGATTCCTCGTCGTCACACTGCAACCATTCGTGAGATCTGGCAATTGCAACTGCGTATGCCGCGCCGCAATGGCAAGCGTGCGTTCCGCCTGCTTGAGCTTAACAAGTTCCGCGCTGGCTTTGATTTCCTAGAGATGCGCGGTGAAGTCGAGCAAGGGGAGACCTTAGCGCTGGCCAAATGGTGGGAGACCTTTCAAAATGCGGGGCGCAATATGCGTCAAGCCATGGTCGCTGACCTCGATGCCAATGAGACCGGCGAGCCTAAAACACGTCGCCGCAGAACCAACCGTAAAAAGCGCAGCAAGGCGTCGTCATGATCACCGCATACATTGCTGTCGGCAGCAATTTGTCTGATCCTGTGACCCAAGCGAATGAGGCCATCGAAGCGCTCAAATCGCTGCCAAAATCGCGCTTTATCGCCACCTCCGCGCTCTACAGCAGTAGCCCTATGGGGCCACAAGATCAGCCGGATTACATCAATGCCGTGGTGGCGATTGAAACCGGATTAACGCCCATTGAACTGCTCGATTGCACCCAAGCGATTGAACAATCTCAAGGGCGTGTCCGTAAAGATGAACGCTGGGGACCAAGAACCTTAGATCTCGATATCATTCTTTACGGCAATGAGGTGATGGATTCCGAGCGATTAACGCTTCCTCACTATGGAATGAAAGAGAGAGAATTCGTTCTCTACCCGCTCGCCGAAATCGCACCAAATTTAACGCTCCCAGATGGGGCCAGGCTCTCTGAACTGCTCAAGCAAGTAGACAGAAACGGCCTGCGTCAATGGCAGTCGTCTCAATGATTGCGCCTGCCACCCTCATGGTAAGGAAAGAAAAATGAAAAAAATCTCGATTAATGACTTGATGAAATGGAAGCAGGAAGGCCGCAAGTTCGCCACCTCGACGGCGTACGATGCCAGCTTTGCGCAGTTATTTGAAAGTCAGGAAATGCCTGTTCTTTTGGTGGGTGATTCCCTTGGTATGGTATTGCAAGGCACGACCAGTACACTGCCAGTCACAGTTGATGAAGTGGCTTACCATACTCGCTGCGTACGTGCGGGCAGCCCAAACTGCCTACTGATGGCGGACATGCCTTTCATGAGCTATGCCACACCGGAACAAGCGTGTGAAAACGCCGCAACGCTGATGCGTGCCGGGGCAAACATGGTCAAAATCGAAGGTGGCGACTGGTTAGTTGAAACCGTAAAAATGCTGACTGAGCGCGCCGTACCTGTGTGTGCGCACCTTGGCTTGACGCCGCAATCTGTCAATATTTTTGGCGGATTCAAAGTGCAAGGTCGTGAGCAAGACAAAGCCGATCGCATGGTGCGTGATGCGCTTGCGCTTCAAGAAGCGGGCGCACAAATCATCTTGCTAGAGTGTGTTCCTGCCGAGCTGGCAAGACGCATTACCGAAGTGTGTGATGTGCCAGTGATTGGTATTGGTGCGGGCAATGTGACCGATGGTCAGATCCTCGTTATGCACGATATGTTCGGTATTTCAGCCAATTACATGCCTAAGTTCTCGAAAAACTTCCTTGCCGAAACGGGCGACATGCGTAAAGCTGTAGCGAAATACAAAGAGGATGTAGAGAGTGGTGCGTTCCCAGATGACGCTCACACGATTGCTTAAGGATCAAACCCATGCAAACTTTTGCTGATATTGCCGCTCTTAGAGAGCAAATCAAACAGTATAAGCGTGATGGCCGTCGGGTTGCTTTTGTTCCCACTATGGGCAATTTACACGAAGGTCACCTGACGCTAGTGCGCAAAGCGCGTGAAAACGCCGATGTGGTGGTGGTGAGTATTTTTGTTAACCCCATGCAGTTTGATAGAGCGGATGATCTCAATAACTATCCGCGCACACTCGACGACGATTTAGCCAAACTCAGCGGTGAAGCGGTCGAAGTGGTCTTTACGCCGACACCTGAGACCATCTACCCTGAAGGGCTCGATAAACAGACATCGGTCGATGTCCCAGGTTTATCCACCATTCTTGAAGGTGCTTCACGTCCTGGGCACTTTAAAGGGGTTGCGACTGTGGTGACCAAGCTGTTCAACATCGTTCAGCCTGACGTTGCCTGCTTTGGTGAAAAAGATTTCCAACAGTTGGCGGTCATTCGTAAGATGACGCTCGATCTGGCGATGGATATTGAGATCATTGGTGTACCGACCGTGCGTGAGATGGACGGATTGGCCATGAGTTCACGCAACGGCTTGCTGACGCTTGAAGAGCGTCAACTCGCCCCAGTATTAGCACGCACGATGCGCTGGATCAGCAGTGCCATGCGTGGCGGACGCGATGACTACGCATCGATCATTGAAGATGCGAGCGATCAGCTCCGCGCCGCAGGCCTGCAACCGGATGAGATCTTCATTCGAGATGCACGCACCCTGCAAGCAATCACCACAGAGACCACCCAAGCGGTGATCTTGATGTCGGCCTTTTTGGGTAAGGCTCGCCTTATCGACAACCAAGTGGTCGAGTTAAACTCCTCATCGGAAGCCAGTGGCAACGAAGATGAAGCGACCAGCGAGAGCGCCGAGTCGAGCAAAGCATAATTGCCGGTACGTAAATCGCAGAACGTAAAAAGGTTGGCATTTCGCCAACCTTTTTTATTCCGCTCTTTTTTGTTCCACTAAAAGAGTCATCTCGGTTTAAGAACGCAATCCGATGCCTTTAGTGACGAGGTAGTGTGCCACGCCATACAAGGCCAACACAAACACACTCAAGACCCCAAAAGAGGTGACAATACCCACATCAGACACACCCAAGAATCCGTAACGGAAAGCGTTTACCATGTAGACGATGGGGTTTATCTTCGATACCCCTTGCCAAAACTCAGGCAACAAGCTGATCGAATAGAACACGCCACCCAAGTAGGTTAACGGCGTCAAAACAAACGTCGGGATGATAGAGATGTCATCAAAGGTTTTCGCGTAGACGGCATTTATCAATCCCCCTAAAGCGAACACCACCGAGGTCATGAATACTGTCGCGATGATGATCCCCCAGTGCTCCACTTGCAGATCAACAAACAGCAGTGACACAAAGGTGACGATAGTGCCAACCAATAGCCCACGCACCACGCCGCCCATCACAAAGCCTAGAATGATCACATAGTTAGGCACTGGCGCGACCAACAGCTCTTCAATATTGCGCTGAAATTTGGCACTGAAAAACGACGAGGCGACATTCGAGTAAGAGTTAGTGATGACCGACATCATAATCAAACCCGGTACAATGTACTCCATGTAGCTAAAGCCGTTCATTTCCCCAATACGCGAACCAATCAAGCTACCAAAGATAATGAAATAGAGCGTCATGGTGATCGCTGGCGGCACTAAGGTTTGCACCCAGATACGGGTAAAGCGGTTGATCTCTTTGGTTAACAGACTGCAAAACGCCGTCCAATACAACTGAAGCATTACTTCGCCCCCTCTCTAACGATGGTCACGAACAGCTCTTCCAAACGGTTCGCTTTGTTGCGCATTGACTGAACCGTGACACCTTGCTCACTCAATTGACTGAAGATGTCGTTCAAACCTTGCGACTTGTCGATCTCAATCTCCAAAGAGCCCGCCGTGAGCTGCTGACGAATCACGCCCTCCAATGGCGCAACCTCGACGCCCTCTTGCAGATCCAGGATAAAGGTTTCCACCGTCAGCTTACTCAGCAAGGATTTCATGGTGGTGTTTTCAATCAACTCACCTTTACTGATGATGCCAATATTGCGACACAACATTTCCGCTTCTTCGAGGTAGTGCGTGGTCAGAATAATGGTGATGCCCTGCTCTTGGTTGATCTCTTTCAAGAACTGCCACATCGAACGGCGCAGCTCGATATCAACGCCGGCGGTCGGCTCGTCGAGAATCAAGAGTTGTGGCTCGTGCATCAGCGCACGGGCGATCATCAAACGGCGCTTCATGCCACCCGACAGGTTGCGCGCTCGCTCGGCGCGTTTTTCCCACAAATCGAGCTTAGTGAGATACGTTTTCGCCCGCTCTTTGGCTAATGACTTGGGCACACCGTAATACCCGGCCTGCTGCAATACGATCTGCTCAACGGTTTCAAACTGGTTAAAGTTAAACTCTTGCGGAACCAAGCCTAAGTTTTGTTTGGCGAGCTCAAGATCGGTATCAATGTCATAACCGAACACTTTCACCGTGCCCGAAGTCTTGTTAACCAATGACGAGATGACGCCAATAGTGGTGGATTTACCCGCACCATTGGGCCCAAGCAAGGCGTAAAAATCCCCTTTTTTGACCTGTAAGCTGATTCCTTTGAGCGCTTCAAAGCCACCGGCGTACGTTTTACGTAGCTGGTCTATTTCTAGTGCATACATAATGGTTGTCTGTACCTGTTGGTCTTGCTTATCGCCTCAGAATTGGGGCGATGAATGCTAATCAGTGTATCGACGAACGCGGTTGATTACAATTAAACCTTTCGACTTTTTTGGAAATATAGAAATCAGAAGTTATAGCGAAAACATATAGAGTGAAAATGGAACGTGATAGGAAGGGGGGATTCGCACCGGATAAGCTCCCCACTGCGTAAGGCGAATGGGGAACGTACACCGAGTGTCAATTAGATCGAATAACCGATTTCCGGTGTCTCATCGACATGTTTCAGCGCGGCTTTCAGTGCTTCGTAACGGAACTTAAAGGTGTTGTCACTTGGCACGAGATCAATCACGTGGAACTTCTCAAGTTGCTGACGGGTATTTTCGTTCGGGCAGAGCAAGTAAACCTGACATTTGGCGTCCAATGCGTCTTTGATGGCGTTTTCCAACGCAAGCCCGACGGTGACATCAATCATAGGTACATCGGTCAAATCCAAGATCATCGCTTGATAGTCAGAGATACTGCTGTGTTGACGCGAAATCGCTTTAGAGACACTGAAAATCATCGGACCGGAGAGATAGAAGAACAGCACTTTACCGTTGGCTTTATCGAGTAAGGCGCGCTCGCTGTCAGTCAGTGGTACATCGTCTTGGTCCGCATCACTGATTGCTTTGACCTGTCTCGCTTGCTCGCGGCTAAGGCGTTCGATGATGATAATGTTGGAGATAAACACTCCTAGCCCCACGGCGACAATCAAATCCACAAACACCGTCAACAGCATCACACCATACATGACGGCCATGCCCGGAAAGCTAACCTTGTGCGCACGCTGGATAAAACTCCAGTCAAGAATGTTAAATCCGACATACACCGCAATACCAGCCAACACCGCCATCGGAATAGGTTCGGTTAAGCCACTCGCCACCAAAACCACTAAGGCCAAAATCAGTGCTCGAATCACGCCTGAGAGCGGAGAACGTGCCCCCACTTGAATGTTGGTCACCGTGCCCATGGTTGCGCCCGCCCCCGGCAGAGCACCAAAAAGACCTGAGACCATGTTGGCAAGGCCCTGACCTCGGAGCTCTTTGTCGGAGTCGTGCTCTTTACGCGTGAGCGAGTCACCGATAACCGCAGTCAGCAAGGTATCGATACAGCCCAGCGTGCCCAGTACCAAGGCGTCTATCACCATTTCCACCAGCATCGAGGGATCGATATGTGGCATCACCAGAGAAGGCAGCCCCGCAGGAATTTCACCAATTCGACGAATCGCGTCAGGCTCAAACAGTACGACGGAGAGCAAGGTCACCGCCACAAGCGCAACCAACTGCGCAGGGACATATTTGCGATACTGTTTAGGGAAAAAGAACAGAATGGCCAAGGTCAACGCGCCAAGAAGCAGCTCACTGAATTTCATGTTGGCCAAAGTGTCAGGCAAAGCGGAAAGCGTGCCAACCACACCACCCGCAGGGGCGGCATGCCCCAATAACGGCGAGAGCTGAAGGATAATCAAGATCACGCCAATACCCGACATAAACCCGGAGATCACGCTATATGGCATCAAAGTGACGTATTTTCCGAGCTTTAATGTTCCAATCAAGATCTGGAATGCGCCCGCCATCATCACCACGGTGAAGGTCATCGCCATACCCGTTTCAGGGTATTTGGCCATCATGCTGGTGAGAACGGCGGTCATGATCACTGTCATTGGACCCGTCGGCTCTGAGATTAAAGTATTCGAACCACCGAACAGGGCAGCGAACAGACCGACCATGATCGCCCCCCATAAACCCGCCTCAGCGCCAGCGCCTGACGCCACACCAAACGCCAGTGCGAGTGGCAGAGAAATGATCGCAGTGGTCACACCGCCAAACAGATCGCCTTTAATATTGATATCTTCAAATCGATTTCCAAGCACAACCTTGCTCCATGCTTAACAACATCTTTCACCACTTGGCTTCAGCGCGTGAATACCAAGTGGAAAACCAATAACCATAAAATTTATGCTACTATCTGACGTGAAAAATCAGATTATTGAGGCGAAATGCCGCAAAAACATCACTCTAACAAATGTTACCCCTCAGCAGTAACAGTAATTGGTATCACATTCCGACTACTTTATAACTGTTTGTTAGGATCTCGACTAAGTTTATGTATTTTCATCCCTAAACTCGTCAGATGAGTGCCTTTTTACTGATTTTTTACGAGTATGAATTTGTAACATTATGTATAGTGATGAAACATTTTTTTAGGATTGATAAGTAAGATGCCAGAGATTAAACAGTTATTTGATAATAACTCTAAGTGGTCAGAGTCGATCAAAGCCGAGCGACCTGAATATTTTACTCAATTGGAACAAGGACAGAGCCCAGGTTTCTTGTGGATTGGCTGTTCAGACAGCCGTGTCCCAGCAGAGCGCCTAACCGGGTTGTACTCTGGTGAGCTCTTCGTTCATCGAAATGTGGCAAACCAAGTCATTCACACCGACCTCAACTGTTTGTCTGTGGTGCAATACGCGGTGGATGTGTTGAAGGTGAAGCACATTATCGTGTGTGGTCACTATGGCTGCGGCGGGGTGAAAGCGGCGATCGACAATCCGCAACTTGGCCTGATTAACAACTGGCTACTGCATATTCGCGATCTCTACTTTAAGCATCGTCACTACCTTGATGGCATGCCGTTAGAGGATCAAGCGGACAAGCTGGGTGAAATCAACGTTGCGGAGCAAGTGTACAATTTGGGCAACTCGACCATTATGCAAAATGCGTGGGAGCGCGGTCAGGATGTGGAAATCCACGGTGTTGTGTATGGGATTGGCGACGGTAAACTGGAGTATTTGGGCGTGCGTTCAAGCTCAAGAGAATCGGTCGATGACTCTTATCAGAAAGCGATGGAAGCGATCCTCAACCCAGAACAAAAACTCTTGTGTCGCTAAGTTCATTGACACACATAGCCTAATAACAACAATGCCCGCAATCGCGGGCATTGTTCAATGTCGTGTTGTCAGTTTATGAGTGACCACTTTATTCCTGTGGTACCACTTTACCGATGTATGGAAGATGGCGATACTTTTGCGCGTAGTCAATCCCAACACCAACTACAAACTCATCCGGAATTGAGAAACCAATCCAATCCACAGGCACCTCGACTTCGCGACGCGAAGGCTTATCAAGCAGCGTACAGATGGCGATCGATTTAGGTTCACGCAGCGACAAAATTTCTTTGATTTTGTTGAGTGTGTTGCCTGTATCGATAATGTCTTCAATAATCAGCACATCCTTGCCTTTAATGTCGTCATCGAGATCTTTCAAGATGCGAACATCGCGTGAGCTTTCCATGGTATTGCCGTAGCTAGAAGCCGTCATGAAATCCACTTGATGCGTCAGGTCAATTTGGCGCGCTAAGTCGGCCATAAAGACAAACGAACCACGCAGCAATCCAACCAACACCAAGTCTTCACTTCCTTGGTAGTGCTCGGTGATCTGCTTGCCCAGCTCATTTACTCGCGCCTGAACATCTTGCTCAGAAATCATCACTTCTACTGTATGTTTCATACCCATCTCGTCTTTCGTTTTGCCAGTACCTGAAGGATAGCGTATTCGCGCCTATGTGCCCGTTCCGAGCCGTTTGACTCGCTGGTACTGCTAAATGATCAAGCGCGTAGTCTAACACTTGAGCGCTCACTCTTAAACGTTTGCTTGGATGAAAACCCGGGGACTGATAAAAATGAAATATTAGTAACTAACAAAATTGATTATTAAATCACCTCAAAACGTTGACCCAAAGCATATGCACCATTACACTCATCAATGCTACGGCAAATAATAAAATACTAAATAGGGCTCAGCCCACAACGACAACTCAATTGGCAAGGAAATGAACTATGGATTCTATAGCGAAACGACCCCGTACACGCCTTTCTCCACAAAAACGCAAACAGCAGTTGATGGAAATCGCCTTGGAAGTGTTTGCTCGCCGCGGAATTGGACGTGGCGGCCACGCTGACATTGCAGAGATCGCACAAGTCTCTGTGGCGACGGTGTTTAACTACTTTCCTACCCGAGAAGATCTCGTCGATGACGTTCTAAACTATGTCGTCAGACAGTTCTCCAACTTCCTCACCGACAATATTGACCTAGACCTCCACGCGAGAGAGAACCTGCACAATCTGACCTCTGCGATGGTTGAGTTGGTGCTCAATGATTGTCACTGGCTCAAAGTGTGGTTCGAATGGAGCGCCTCGACTCGTGATGAAGTCTGGCCGCTGTTTGTCTCCACCAACAGCACCAACCAACTGCTGGTGCAAAATATGTTTGTGAAAGCCATCGAGCGCGATGAAGTGTGTGACAAACACGATCCTGTCGATCTCGCGACCCTGTTCCACGGCATGTTCTACTCGCTGTTCATTCAAGCCAATCGTATTCAAGATACTGAAGCGATGGAGAAACTGACCAACAGCCACCTAAACATGCTCTGTATTTACAAGCGCGATCAGTAATACGCTCGCCAGCTACGCCTATTCGCTATGCCTGATCTTTAACGTACAGGAGCGAGCACAGTGAACAGGCTTAAGTTAACGGACATAAGTTAACAGGCATAAAAAAACCGCTGATGAATCAGCGGTTTTTCTCTATTTCAGCCTTAGAAGGATTACTTCTTCTTCGCTTTCGGGTTTGGAAGGTCAGTAATGGTGCCTTCAAACACTTCCGCGGCTAGACCTACAGACTCATGCAGAGTTGGGTGAGCATGGATAGTCAGTGCAATATCTTCTGCATCACAACCCATTTCGATAGCTAGGCCGATTTCACCCAACAGTTCACCACCGTTAGTACCGACAATCGCACCACCGATAACGCGATGGGTATCTTTATCGAAAATAAGCTTCGTCATACCGTCTGCACAGTCAGATGCGATAGCACGACCAGACGCCGCCCACGGGAAGGTAGCCGTTTCGTAGTTGATGCCTTCTGCTTTCGCTTCTTTCTCAGTCTTACCAACCCACGCCACTTCTGGCTCAGTGTAGGCAATTGAAGGAATAACTTTCGGGTCAAAGTAGTGCTTCTTACCAGAAATCACTTCTGCTGCAACGTGACCTTCATGCACACCTTTGTGCGCTAGCATTGGCTGACCAACGATATCGCCGATCGCGAAGATGTGTGGGATGTTGGTACGCATTTGCTTGTCAACATTGATGAAGCCGCGCTCGTCGATTTCAATCCCAGCTTTCTCACCATCGATAAGCTTACCATTTGGCACACGACCGATAGCCACAAGAACCGCATCGTAGCGCTCTGGCTCCGCTGGTGCTTTCTTGCCTTCCATTGACACGTAGATACCGTCTTCTTTCGCTTCAACAGCGGTCACCTTAGTTTCAAGCATCAAGTTGAACTTGTTCTTAATACGTTTGGTGTAAACTTTAACGATGTCTTTGTCTGCCGCTGGGATAACTTGGTCGAACATTTCAACCACGTCAATTTGAGAACCCAGAGAGTGGTAAACCGTACCCATTTCTAGACCGATGATACCACCGCCCATGATCAGCAGCTTTCCTGGAACTTCTTTCAGCTCAAGTGCATCCGTTGAATCCCAAATACGTGGGTCTTCATGCGGAATGAATGGAAGTTTGATAGGTCGAGAGCCCGCAGCAACGATTGCGTTATCAAAGTTAACGACCGTTTTACCGTCTTCACCTTCCACTTCAATCGAGTTAGGTCCTGTGAACTTACCAAAGCCGTTTACCACGTTCACTTTACGCATCTTAGCCATACCGCCAAGACCGCCAGTCAATTGGTTGATCACTTTCTCTTTCCACAGACGAATTTTATCAATGTCTGTTTGTGGCTCACCGAACACGATACCGTGCTCAGCCAAAGCTTTCGCTTCTTCGATCACTTTTGCCACGTGTAGAAGCGCTTTTGACGGGATACAACCCACGTTCAAACAAACACCACCTAGGGTGCTGTAACGCTCGATAAGAACAGTGTCCAGACCTAAGTCTGCACAACGGAATGCAGCGGAGTAACCAGCAGGACCGGCACCAAGTACTACCACCTGGGCTTTAATTTCTTTGCTCATTTTGACCTCTTGTAGTCATTATCCCTAACAGGCTGAGTGAGTATGGAATCTATCGTTCAACGAATGGTTTGTTTTTCAATATTATTTTCAGACCGCCAACAGTTTACAGAGATGTTAATGGTGTGAAAAGTAAATCCATTTAGCCTGTGAGCTAGACAACAATTCACGAATGAACTGCTGAATATAGAAAAAGTGACTCCCCTTTACACCGAGGGTAAAGGGGAGTCATGAATTACAATACTAGACGACGAATGTCAGACAGACACGCGTTTAAGTAAGTAATGAAACGTGCACCTTCTGCACCATCAATCACACGGTGATCGTAGGAGAGAGACAGTGGAAGCTGTAGGCGCGGTTCAAACTCTTTACCGTTCCACACTGGCTTCATTTCAGACTTAGACACGCCAAGGATACCGACTTCCGGAGCATTAACGATTGGCGTAAACGCCGTACCGCCGATACCGCCAAGACTTGAGATAGTGAAACAGCCACCTTGCATGTCAGCCGCTGTGAGCTTGCCAGCACGTGCTTTCTTAGACACGACCATCAGCTCTTCAGACAGCTCGTAAATGCCCTTCTTGTTCACATCTTTAAATACAGGAACAACTAGGCCGTTTGGCGTATCTACCGCAATACCTACGTTGACGTATTTCTTCAGAATTAGGCTCTCACCGTCATCAGATAGAGAAGAGTTGAACGCAGGGAACGCTTCAAGTGATTTCGCTACCGCTTTCATGATGAACACAAGTGGCGTGATCTTCATGCCCGTGTCTTTCTTCGCTTCGATGGCGTTCTGCTCTTTACGGAACGCTTCTAGCTCAGTGATGTCTGCGTTGTCCCATTGGGTCACGTGCGGGATCATCACCCAGTTACGGTGTAGGTTTGCACCTGAGATCTTCTTAATGCGAGATAGCGGCTGAGTTTCCGTCTCACCGAACTTGCTGAAGTCCACTTTTGGCCATGGGAGTAGACCAAGAGCCGCGCCGTCGCCTTTACCAGATGCGGCTGCACCTGCGCCAGACTCAAGACGCTTAAGCGCTTCTTTCACGTAGTTCTGAACGTCTTCCTTCAGGATACGGCTCTTACGACCGCTGCCTTTAACCTTAGAAAGATTAACGCCAAATTCACGCGCTAGACGACGAACAACTGGAGACGCGTGAGCGTACTCATCGTTTTCTTTGAAATCGCCAGTCGCTGCTGGAGCTGCTGCCGCTGGAGCTTCTGCTTTAGGAGCTGGAGCTGCAGGTGCTGCCGCTTGAGCTGGAGCCGCTGCCGGAGCAGGTGCTGCGCCCGCTACTTCGCCTTCCGTTGTAGAGAAAATCATGATGAGTGAGCCAGTAGACACTTTGTCGCCAGCTGCAATCTTGATTTCTTTAACTGTGCCAGCGAATGGTGCAGGCACTTCCATAGACGCTTTGTCACCTTCAACAGTGATTAGAGATTGCTCTTCTTCCACTGTGTCGCCAACCGCAACCATGATCTCAGTAACTTCAACTTCGTCGCCGCCGATATCTGGAACGTTCACTTCTTTTGCCGCTGCGGCCGGCGTCCCGGACGCTGCTGGAGCTGCTGCTGCAGGAGCTTCAGCTGCCGCTGGTGCGGCTGGAGCGCCTGAACCTGCTGTTTCGAATACCATGATAAGTGAGCCAGTCGATACTTTATCGCCTGCTGCAACTTTGATCTCTTTTAGCGTACCTGCGAATGGCGCTGGAACTTCCATAGACGCTTTGTCGCCTTCAACAGTGAGAAGAGATTGCTCTTCTTCGATGCTGTCGCCAACGGCAACCATGATTTCAGTCACTTCAACTTCATCACCACCGATGTCTGGTACGTGAACTTCTTTTAGTTCTGCTGGAGCTGCTTCTGCCGCAGGAGCAGGTGCAGCGTCAGCTGCACCCGAAGCGCCGGCCGCCTCGGTTTCGAAAATCATGATTAGAGAGCCAGTAGAAACCTTGTCGCCTTCTGCAACTTTGATTTCTTTAACGATACCCGCTGTCGATGCAGGCACTTCCATAGAAGCTTTGTCGCCTTCAACTGTGATCAGAGACTGCTCTTCTTCAACCTTGTCGCCAACGCTTACAAGAATCTCAGTAACTTCAACCTCATCCGCACCGATGTCTGGTACATTAATTTCGATTGCCATTTCTTATCTACCTTCTTAATTAAGCGTATAGCGGGTTTGTTTTCTCTGTGTCGATGTCGAATTTCTTAATTGCTTCTGCAACTACAGATTTCTCAACTTCGCCACGTTTCGCTAGTTCAGTTAGCGCTGCTACTACTACGTAACCAGCGTTCACTTCGAAGTGACGACGTAGGTTTTCACGGCTGTCTGAACGACCGAAGCCATCAGTACCAAGAACTTTGAAAGACTCAGCAGGAATGTATGCACGAACCTGCTCTGCGTAGTTCTTCATGTAGTCAGTGGCTGCGATAGCAGGTTCAGTACCCATTACTGTTTGGATGTAAGGTACTTTCGCTTCCGCTTCTGGGTGAAGCATGTTGAAACGCTCTGCATCTTGGCCATCGCGAGTGAGTTCGTTGAATGACGTTACAGAGTAAACATCAGAAGCAACACCGTAATCTTCGCTTAGGATTTGAGCTGCTTTACGTACTTCATTCATGATAGTACCAGAGCTCATCAGCTGAACTTTCGCTTTGTCGCCCGTGTAAGTTTCTAGCTTGTAGATACCTTTACGGATGCCTTCTTCAGCGCCTTCTGGCATTGCTGGCATTGCGTAGTTTTCGTTCATTAGCGTTAGGTAGTAGAACACGTTTTCTTGTTCTGGACCGTACATGCGACGGATACCGTCTTGCATGATTACCGCGACTTCGTACGCGAATGTTGGGTCGTAAGAAATACAGTTAGGAACCGTACCCGCCAAAATGTGCGAGTGGCCGTCTTCGTGCTGTAGACCTTCACCGTTCAACGTTGTACGACCCGCAGTTGCACCTAGTAGGAAACCACGTGCTTGTTGGTCACCAGCCATCCACGCCATGTCGCCAACACGTTGGAAGCCGAACATTGAGTAGTAGATGTAGAACGGGATCATTGGTAGGTCGTTTGTCGAGTATGAAGTCGCAGCAGCAACCCATGAAGACATAGCACCTAGCTCGTTGATACCTTCTTGTAGAACCTGACCTGAAGTCGCTTCTTTGTAGTAAGAAACAACACCACGGTCTTCTGGTGTGTAAGTTTGGCCGTGCGGGTTGTAGATACCGATTTGACGGAACAGACCTTCCATACCGAATGTACGTGCTTCGTCAGCAATGATAGGAACGATGTTCTTACCAATGTTCTTGTTCTTAAGTAGAACGTTTAGTGCACGTACGAATGCCATAGTAGAAGAGATATCACGCTTCTGTTCTTCTAGTAGTGGCTTGAATTCTTCTAGCTCAGGAACGATGAATTCTTGAGTGAATTTAGGTAGACGCTGTGGCGTGTAGCCGTGTAGCGCTTTACGACGAGCATGTAGGTATTCGTACTCTTTTGAACCTTCTTCAAGTTTCAGGTACGGAAGTTCTTTCACTGCTTCGTCAGTTAGGATGTCTTGAAGACCTAGACGATCACGTAGGTGTAGTACGTGAGTCATGTCCATCTTCTTAACTTGGTGCGCGATGTTCTTACCTTCAGCCGCTTCACCCATGCCGTAACCTTTAACAGTCTTAGCTAAGATTACTGTTGGACGACCTTTAGTTTCTGCCGCATTTTTGTATGCCGCGTATAGCTTAGAAGACTCGTGACCACCACGCTTAAGTGCGAAGATTTCGTCATCAGTCATGTCAGCAACAAGTGCAGCTGTCTCTGGGTACTTACCAAAGAAGTGCTCACGTACGTACGCGCCATCTTTTGATTTGAATGTTTGGTAGTCGCCGTCGATGGTTTCGTTCATCAGTTGAAGAAGCTTACCAGTCGTATCTTTAGCGAGTAGTGAATCCCAGTTGTTACCCCAGATGACTTTCACTACGTTCCAACCTGCACCTTTGAACAGACCTTCAAGCTCTTGAATGATCTTACCGTTACCCATGACAGGGCCATCTAGACGCTGTAGGTTACAGTTGATTAGGAAACATAGGTTGTCTAGTTTCTCACGCGCAGCGAAAGAGATAGCACCACGTGATTCTGGCTCATCCATTTCACCGTCACCTAGGAAGGCGTAAACGCGCTGCTCTGACGTATCTTTAAGACCACGGCCTTCAAGGTACTTAAGGAAACGAGCTTGGTAGATAGAAGCGATTGGACCTAGGCCCATCGATACTGTCGGGAACTGCCAGAATTCAGGCATCAGTTTAGGGTGCGGGTATGAAGGAATACCTTTTCCGTCTACTTCTTGACGGAAGTTGTCTAGCTGCTCTTCAGTTAGACGACCTTCAACGAATGCACGTGAGTAGATACCTGGTGAAATGTGACCTTGGTAGTAAACCAAATCGCCACCATCCTTCTCGTTCGGTGCACGGAAGAAGTGGTTAAAACAGGTTTCGTAGAACGCAGCAGAAGACTGGAAAGACGCCATGTGGCCGCCTAGCTCTAGATCTTTCTTAGATGCACGTAGAACGATCATGATTGCGTTCCAACGGATGATGGAACGGATACGGCGCTCAAGCGTAGTATCACCAGGGTAGGCTGGTTCTTGGTTCGCTGGAATCGTGTTGATGTAGTTGGTTGTGATGCCTGTTGGCATATCAACGCCGTCTAGGCGAGCTTTGTCTAGAACTTGCTCTAGTAGGTACTGTGCACGTTCTACACCTTCTTCACGAACTACTGACTCAAGAGCTTGTAACCATTCTTGAGTCTCAAGTGCGTCTACGTCATGCTTCATGTCAGACATGGCGATCTATCCTTCTGTTGGTTGGATCTACTTATTTAAGTAACGGTTTTAGTTAGCATCGTTACCTTGCTGAATTCGACGCAAAGAGCGTTCTCTGCGCGACTCTTCACGAGTCAAATCCAACAATGTTTCTTCGATATAAGCTAAATGCGAATGGGACATCTCACGCGCTTTTTCAGGTTGGCCTGAAACAATCGCATCCACGATATTAGCCCTGTGTCTACTTACTTTCTCCACCACTTCATCGCGGCGGTGTAATAGTTTTAAATTCTGTAATACGTTCTGCTCAAGCAAAGGCGCAAGGCTGCGAATAATGTGCAGCAACACCACATTGTGCGCGGCTTCGGTTAGGGCAATCAAAAACTGCACCACCGCCGCGGCTTCCGCGTCCACTTCTTTTGTGGACTGAGCTTGTGAGATGATCTCTAAACAAGCCTGAATGCGAGCAAAATCTTCTTCGGTACCACGTAGAGCTGCAAAATAAGCGGCAATCCCTTCCATCGCGTGACGCGTTTCCAGCAAGTCCAATTGAGTCTCAGAATGACTCGATAGGAGATTGAGTAAAGGATCCGAAAAACTGGTCCAAATCGTTTCACTGACAAACGTCCCTCCCCCTTGTTTGCGGGTCAAAAGACGTTTCGCTTCTAAGCGCTGGATGGCTTCGCGGATAGACGGACGAGACACATCGAACTGCTTCGCCAGTTCGCGCTCGGGTGGCAGTTGTTGCCCCGGCGAGAGTGTACCTTCCACAATCAACCTTTCTAACTCTTGCTCAATCACATCGGAGAGTTTTGGCTGACGAATCCTTTGATAAGCCATAGTTGTTATTCTTCTTTCTCTTTGCAGTCAATTGGTAATACCAATTTTATGTTGGCGAGGAAATTAACATAATTAAAACGCAACTTCCAGCCAAAATTTGATTCAAATCATAGAACGACTCATGCGGTCACAGTTTGATAACAGCTCATAATTAAAACATCAATCAAATTGGTATGACCAATTACAAAAGAGAAACAGATGGGACAAAAACGTGCCACGCATCACACTTTACTTGGTTGAGTCATCATACAAATGAAACGAAGCGAATAACATCAAAGCATAGTCTATCCACCGTCGATACCTTGGTGAGATGACATTTTTCTGAATTCAACCACGATTTTTCTGAAAACAGGGTAACGGATCCCGATCGCATTCCCTGGTCAGACCTGAAAAGTCTCACCTCAAAACTCTCGTCTCTAAACTCTCTCCTCAAAAAACGAAACAAAAAAACGCCAAGCATTTCTGCTTGGCGCGGTATCAGTGAGGGAGCCTCTTAGATGTAGAGAGCGTTCATCTCGCTTCAATATAATCGACCATCAGCTGTAAAGACTGATTGCCCCGAAACTCATTAATATCGAGGCGATAAGCCAGATGGACGGTTTTAGCGCTCGCATCCGGCCAACGTCTCAAGTCGACATTAAACGCGATCGCATCCATCGTCAGCCCGGTTGGGTGGCCACGATAGAGTGGCTCTAACATCAGCTTTAAGTGCTTCTCGGCCACCAGCTTTTGGTGCAGCACCATAAACTCGCCGTCAAAAATAGGCTCTGGAAACGCTTGCCCCCAAGGCCCACCACTGCGAAGCACGTGCGCGGTGTGCATGGAAAACTCTTCTGGGCGCAGCTCGCCATCGGACAAGATCACCCCTTTAAGCGCCGCTTCATCCAACTCTTGTTCCACCGTTTGGTTAAACAAGGTCGCAAAGCGTTCAAAATCTTTCTCCATGATGGTTAAACCAGCCGCCATCGCATGGCCGCCAAATTTTTTAATCAGCCCCGGATGTTGCGTATCGATACGATCGAGCGCATCGCGCATGTGTAAACCCGGTATCGAGCGACAAGAGCCTTTAATCGCGCCATCACCGCCATCGGCAAACGCAATGACAGGGCGGTGAAATTGCTCTTTGATGCGCGAGGCCAGAATCCCGATCACCCCTTGGTGCCAATCGCGTTGAAACAGCACCAGTCCATAAGGAAGCTGGCTCCCTTCACCAAACTGCAACCGCTCACAAAACGCCATCGCCTCTTGCTTCATACCCTCTTCAATCTCTTTGCGCGTTTGATTCAGCCCATCAAGTTCAGAAGCCATGCGTCTTGCGGCGTGAATGTTGTTGCTCATCAGCAGTTCAACCCCAAACGACATATCGTCCAGTCGACCGGCGGCGTTGATTCTTGGCCCCAAGGCAAACCCAAAATCTGCGGCGACGAGACGCTTTGCATCGCGCTTCGCCACTTCAATCAACGCTTGAATACCTGGCCTTGCTTTGCCCGCACGGATACGTTGCAGCCCTTGATGCACCAAAATTCGGTTGTTCTCATCCAGAGGCACTACGTCTGCGACCGTGCCCAGCGCCACAAGGTCTATCAGCTCCATCAGTTTGGGCTCCGCCATGCCTTGCTCAGCAAACCATCCCGCTTTTCGCATATGGACGCACAGCGCCATCATCAAATAAAAAGCGACACCGACACCGGCCAGCGCCTTAGACGGAAACGCGCACTCGTCGAGATTTGGATTGACCATCGCATCAACCTCAGGCAACTCATGCCCAGGTAGGTGGTGATCCGTGACCAACACCGTAAGCCCTTGCTGCTTGGCATAGCGCACGCCCTCAATCGATGACACACCATTATCGACGGTCATGATCACTTGCGCGCCCAGTTCGATCGCTTGATCGACCACTTCCGGGCTAAGGCCGTAGCCGTCTTCAAATCGATTCGGCACCAAATAGTCAACATTGCTCGATCCCAGCATCCGCAGTGCCAGTACAGACAACGCAGAGCTGGTCGCGCCATCGGCATCAAAATCGCCCACCACTATGATGCGCTGATTGAGGCGAATCGCCTCAAACAACAAACTCACCGCGGCCTCAATACCATGCAATTTCTGGTAAGAGTGCAAGGCTCTTGCGGTTGTCTCCAACTGCTCAACACTTTGAATACCACGGTTGATGTAGATGCGGCGCAGCAGCGGATCGATACTCTCAGGCAATAGGGTAATGTCTGCCTCAGGACGACGTTGAATCTCTATCATCGCTCATTCCTGCTCATTATTGGATTTGCTCTAAACGCTCGAGCAAATCGCGGGGTGGTAGGTATCCCCCCACCATGTCGCCATTAGGCAGAAAGATCGCTGGTGTACCACGAATGCCTAGCTCGCGCCCAAGAGCATAATGCTGGCTAATGATCTGCTGATATTTGGCAAAGTCTTCCCCTGGCTCAGGGAGCTCGCGTCGGGTTTTCCCGTCAGACATGGCTTGCTGAGGATCGCTTGCGCCCCAAATGGCCGCCATCTGATCGGCGGTGCCCCCTGTTGCGCCCTGTCTTGGAAACGCCATGTAGCGCACGGTGATGCCCAGCTTGTTATAGTCTTGCATTTGGCTGTGCAGACGCACACAGTAACCACAGGTAATGTCGGTAAAGACGGTCACCACATACTGTTCGTTGTCGGCTTTGAACGGAATCATGGTCTGTTTGAAAGCGTCGATTTTTGCCGCATTAATCGGAGCCTGTCGCTTAGCCAGTACATCTTCATATTGACCATTGCTGTCTAACTTGTACAAGGTGCCCGCCATAAAGTACTCACCATCAGGCGTCGCAAACAAGATGCCGCCATTGGTTTGCACTTCTAACAAGCCATCAATCTCGGCAGGGACAACATCTTGCACTTCCAGCCCAAGCTGATTAAAACGCGCTTCAATCTGCGCTTTATCGAAAGCCGGCTCTGTTGCAGCACTGGCTTGCGCCGTCAACAGTAGCGGCAGTGTCAGTAGAGTGATACGGCGTAGTACGCTCATTCAATTCACCTTTCTTGTCTTGTGGTTCAAAGCGCCTAATCAGGCTCTTGGATGATGCTCACTGTGGAGCTGTTTCAATCGTTCGGTCGCAACGTGGGTATAGATTTGGGTGGTGGATAAATCACTGTGTCCGAGGAGCATCTGAACCACGCGCAAATCCGCGCCGTAGTTTAATAGGTGCGTTGCAAACGCATGACGCAATACGTGCGGTGACAACTGCTCGGTATCGATGCCCGCTCTCACCGCATAATGTTTGATACGATGCCAAAAGGTTTGACGCGTCATTTGCCTCGCCCTTTTGCTCGGAAAAACCACATCAGAGGTGGTGTCACCTAATAATTCAGACCGGCCTTGTTTGAGAAAAGTTTCCGTCCAGTCGACGGCATTTTCGCCCATCGGCACCAAACGCTCTTTGCCGCCTTTACCGATCACCCGCACCACGCCTTGGCGCAAGCTGATGTTTTCCATCGTTAAGCTTACCAATTCCGTTACACGAAGTCCGGTGGCGTACAACAGCTCTAGCATCGCTTTATCTCGAAGCTCCATCGCGTCATTGACGTCCGGCGCATCGAGCAGCGCATCGACCTGCGCCTCAGAGAGATCTTTTGGTAAGCGTTTAGGTAATTTAGGGCTTAGCAGCAAGGCACTCGGATCGTCAGCGCGTATCTTTTCACGGTGCAGGTACTGAAACAAGCGACGGATGGCCGACAGCATGCGCGCACGCGACGTCTGCTTATAGCCTTGGTCCATCAACCAACTTTGATAATCCTGCAACCCTGAGAGGCTAATAAAACTGAGCCGATAATTGTGCTCACTCATCCAGCTCAGCAGTTTAAACAGATCATTGCGATACGAGGCCAAAGTATTTTCCGATAACCCGCGCTCCATCCACATGGTATCTAAAAACTGCTCAATGATTCCTTGGTCCGGAGTCAACACCTGCGACACACTTACTCTCTCACGTTGATGCTTAATGGCTTTCAATGTAAGTGCCTCGCTAGAAGAAAGCCATAAAAAATCACCGTTGAGGAGGATATTCGCTGCAAAGCTCGCCATTTTGTGGTTAGAATTCGCGGTACGCACACCAATCAAGATGGAAACCAATGATGAAAATCGGCCTGTTTTACGGTTCTACGACGTGTTACACAGAGATGGCAGCAGAGAAAATGCGCGCGATCATCGGGGAAGACTTACTCGACATCCACAATGTCAAAGAGTCCGACCTCTCGCAGATGGCCGACTACGATTTACTGATTTTAGGCATTTCCACTTGGGATTTTGGCGAGATTCAAGAAGACTGGAACGCGATTTGGCAACAAGTACCAACGGTGGATCTCAGCGGCAAAACCGTGGCGTTGTTTGGCCTTGGTGACCAAGAAGGCTATGGCGAGTGGTACCTTGACGCTATGGGCTTACTGCACGATGAAATCGTCAAGACCGGCGCCAATCTGATTGGTTACTGGCCCAATGATGAGCAGTACGAATTTGAAGCCTCGAAAGCGCTCACCGAAGATGGCCAGTTCTTTGTCGGTCTTGCGCTCGATGAAGATTCTCAATACGAACTGAGCGATGAGCGCATTGCGACCTGGGTGGAACAAGTGCTTACTGAGTACCAAGAGTCACTCTAAAACGAACGCACTCTCTGACTTCGCTCACTCTTCGCCGGCGCGATTCACCGGCGTTATTAAGCGTCGAAAACGCGGCCAATCAAACACCAAGCCTGGGTCGGTTTTGCGCAGCGGCGCGATGTACTGATGCCCCGTCACCCGCGAGACGTTGAGCTGAGGGTAGGCGCTCATTAACTCTAGACTTAATGTGGCCAGCGCTTGGTACTGCTTTGGCGTATAGGCGATGGTGTCTGTGCCTTCCAGTTCGATACCAATCGAGTAATCGTTGCAGCGGCTGCGACCTGCAAAACTCGACGCGCCCGCATGCCAAGCACGATCATCAAACGATACAAATTGCACTACCTCACCATCACGGCGAATCAAGCAGTGCGCCGAGACGCCCATTTTATGGATGACCGAAAAAAACGGATGTGCGTTAGGATCGAGCGTTCCACTAAAAAACTGCTCGATATAGGGGCCGCCAAATTGGCCCGGTGGCAAACTGATGTTGTGCACCACCAGCAAAGAGATCGTCTCACCTTGTGGTCTTTGATCAAAAAACGGTGAGGGCACATGACGCGCCGCTTGATACCACCCTTGGTTATCTATCATGTTGTTATACGACTCGGAACTCAAACATAGCCTGGCTAGAGTCTATCTCGCCTGAGATAAAATGCGAGAATAATGGCTGAATTTCATGCTCAGTCAGCGTATCATGCCCCACTCTGTTCAACTGCGTATTAGATTTGCGATGAAAAACACACACAATAGCCAAGAACGTCTTGAATATTTGAAGCAGCAACTTCCGCTGGAGATCACGCGAGCGGTGGCCGACGCGCTGAAAGAGGATCTCGGTGGCACTTTGGATCCCGCAGCCGACATTACCGCGGCTCTGATACCTGCAGATGCACAGAACCAAGCCACCTTAATCACTCGCGAACACGGTGTGTTCTGTGGTAAAGCGTGGGCAGAAGAAGTCTTCAAACAGCTTGCCGAGCAGCCCGGTGGCAGCCCAGTGACGATTGAATGGAACGTCGACGATGGTGACACCGTGGAGCCCAACCAAGTGCTGTGCACCTTAACGGGTTCATCACGCATGCTGCTGACCGGCGAGCGTAACGCGATGAACTTTATCCAAACGCTGTCTGGCTGCGCGAGTACCGTGGCGCAATACGCCAAACAGCTGCAAGGCACTGACTGTCGCTTGCTTGATACGCGCAAAACCATTCCTGGCCTTCGCAGCGCACTGAAATACGCCGTGGCGTGCGGTGGCGGCTTTAACCACCGCATCGGTGTGTTTGATGCTTACCTCATCAAGGAAAACCACATCATTGCCAATGGCGGCATCACGCCAACCATTAAGATGGCCAAGCAACTGAACCCAGGCAAACCTGTGGAAGTGGAAACCGAAAGCTTGCAAGAGCTGCAAGAAGCGATCGATGCTGGCGCAGACATCATCATGCTCGACAACTTCACTACAGAGATGATGCGTGAAGCGGTGAAAATCAATGCAGGGCGCGCTGCGCTTGAGAACTCAGGCAATGTCACGCTTGAGACCATCCGTGATTTTGCAGAGACCGGTGTGGATTACATCTCCGTCGGCGCCTTGACCAAACACCTTAAAGCGCTCGATCTCTCTATGCGTTTTAAAGAGGCGTTTTAAAGCCGTGTTTTGAAGCAGTGTTTTCGCGCTACCGCTTGGCCGTGTTTTCAGCAAAGTGCGCCATTGACTAAAAAATGGAAGAAAGATCTTATTTTTCAATCAGTAAATGGAGACCTCGCGTCTCCATTTTTTGTTTTTCTCTCACACTAAAGCTTCTCGATTCAAACAAAGTTTTGTCCTCGCTCGAAGTAATTTGCTGTGTAAATGAAATAAAGTCGCGTTTTTTCCTAATTGACTCGGAAAGCGCTGCGCCACTATTTCCACAAGTTTCATAGCCCTTCTATGCTCTCCCCATCAACAAACACCGCGGTGCCTCAAGCACCCAAATGGAGAGTTCTATGCAAACCAAACCACGTCGCCAGCAAGCTGGTTTTACTTTAATTGAATTGATGATCGTAGTGGCGATTATTGGGGTATTGTCGGCAATTGCTGTTCCTGCCTACCAAAACTATGTGGCAAAAAGTGAAGCAGCGTCGGCGCTAGCAACACTGAAATCTACAATTACACCCGCAGAATTGTATATCCAAGAAAATGGCGATTTCACTACCACAGACGAAACTGCACTATTTGCGGCTATTGGTATTTCTGCAGGCTCTAGCACATTAGGGACGTTAAGTGTTAGCGCCAATAATTCAATTCAGTTCCAGTTCACTCAAGGATCAATGGCAACCTCAGGTAGCGAAGGTACGATTACTTACAAGAAGGAGTCTTCAGGCTGGGTATGTGAGACTAACACTCACGTGCCAGCGTCTGCTAAGCCAAGCGGCTGCTCTTAATGCTCACCAACCTCCCCTCAATCCTGCGTCAAGCTAAGTTGCTTGACGCGGCGCAAGAGATACAAGTGCTGGAGCATGTGCAAGCGTCAGGGGGCTCCGTCCCTGACGCTTTGCACGATCTGGCCATCATTAACCATACCCAATTGACTGAGCACCTCAGTCAGCTGTTTGGTCTCAACATTATCGACCTGTCGCAAACGCCCTACACTGAGCTGTGCCAAACCCTTGGATTACGTGAGCTCATCACCCGCTTACAAGCGCTGCCCGTTGGCAAAACGGCTTGTTCACTCAGTGTCGCGGTCGCCGACCCTACCCACCTTGATGTCGAAGAAGAGTTTCGTTTTGCCACCGGTCTGCAAGTCGAGCTGGTGCTGGCCGATGCTAAGGCGCTGCAAGGAGCCATTCGCCGTTTGTACGGACGCGCGATCGCCGGCGAGCAAAACAGCAACAAAGAGATCAACGAGCAAGAGCTGGCCAACCTTGTGGATGTCAGTGATGACGAAGTGGGTAACATTGAAGATCTGAGTCAAGATGATGCGCCCGTCAGTCGTTACATTAACCAGATTCTGCTCGATGCGGTGCGCAAGGGCGCCTCAGATATCCATTTTGAGCCCTATGAAGAGACCTTTCGCGTTCGGCTACGCTGTGATGGCATCTTGATTGAAACTCAGCAGCCCGCCTATCACCTCAGTCGCCGTTTATCGGCGCGTATTAAAATCCTCGCTAAATTGGATATAGCCGAGCGCCGTCTGCCACAAGATGGACGCATCAAGCTCAGGCT
>NZ_JCBDGH010000074.1:0-21104 GCF_059833955.1 Vibrio sp. R15-SG3-ISO1A | reverse complement strand
TAGGAACTATTGCTATATCTGAAACACAGAAAATCGCTCATCTAAAGCGCGACATCGTTAACTGAAGACGCCCACGCTCAACTCGAGCATTCTTCGTTCTGTCGTTTCGACATAGCAATAGTCCCTATATCCCAATTGAAGAGGATTCTATCGTGGCTCGTAAAACACCGATTGAGCGCTACCGTAATATTGGTATCGTCGCTCACGTAGACGCAGGTAAAACCACCACAAGTGAACGTATTCTATTCTACACTGGTCTTTCTCATAAGATTGGTGAGGTTCACGATGGCGCTGCTACCATGGACTGGATGGAGCAGGAGCAAGAGCGTGGTATCACTATCACCTCCGCTGCCACGACCACTTTCTGGCGTGGTATGGAAGCGCAATTCCAAGATCACCGCATTAACATCATTGATACTCCTGGACACGTTGATTTTACCATCGAAGTAGAGCGCTCGTTGCGCGTACTCGACGGCGCCGTTGTCGTTTTCTGTGGTTCATCTGGTGTTGAGCCGCAATCGGAAACGGTTTGGCGTCAAGCAGACAAGTATCATGTCCCTCGCATGGTGTTCGTCAATAAGATGGACCGTGCAGGCGCTGACTTCCTTCGTGTCGTTAAGCAAATCAAGACTCGTTTGGGCGCCAATCCTGTGCCTATCCAACTTAACGTTGGTGCGGAAGATGAGTTCCGAGGCGTGATTGATCTTATCAAGATGAAGATGATCAACTGGAACGAAGCTGACCAAGGTATGACCTTCAATTATGAAGAGATTCCAGCAGATATGGTTGATCTGGCTGAAGAGTGGCGCAGTAACCTAGTTGAATCAGCAGCGGAAGCCAGCGAAGAGTTGATGGACAAATACCTTGAAGAAGGTGAGTTGACCGAGAGTGAAATCAAGCAAGCACTTCGCACTCGTACACTGAATAACGAAATCGTATTGGCCACTTGTGGTAGTGCGTTTAAGAACAAAGGCGTGCAAGCCGTGCTGGATGCCGTGGTGGAATACCTACCATCACCGATCGATGTACCTGCGATCAAAGGCATCGATGAGAACGAAAACGACGTTGAGCGCCATGCTGACGATAACGAACCGTTCTCAGCGTTGGCATTTAAAATTGCCACCGACCCGTTTGTTGGCACGCTTACCTTCATGCGCGTTTACTCAGGTGTCGTCAACTCAGGCGATGCTGTGTACAACTCAGTGAAGCAGAAGAAAGAGCGCTTTGGGCGTATCGTTCAGATGCATTCCAACAAGCGTGAAGAGATCAAAGAAATCCGCGCGGGTGACATTGCGGCTGCGATCGGCCTGAAAGATGTCACCACGGGTGATACGCTTTGTGATGCAAACCACAAGGTGATCCTAGAGCGCATGGAATTCCCTGCTCCAGTGATTCAGATTGCCGTAGAGCCACGCTCTGTTGCCGATCAAGAAAAGATGGCGATTGCGTTGGGTAAACTGGCTGCAGAAGATCCCTCATTCCGCGTCGAAACGGATGATGAAACGGGTCAAACCTTGATCTCGGGTATGGGTGAGCTTCACTTAGATATCATCGTTGACCGAATGAAGCGTGAGTTCAGCGTCGACTGCAACGTAGGTAAACCTCAGGTGGCTTACCGTGAAACGATCCGCGGCAGCGCGGAAGTGGAAGGCAAGTTTGTTCGCCAATCTGGTGGTCGTGGTCAATATGGTCACGTATGGATCAAACTAGAGCCCTCTGAACCGGGTGCGGGTTTTGTCTTTGTCGACGAAATCGTGGGTGGTGTGGTTCCTAAGGAATACATCAGCTCGGTAGCGAAAGGTATCGAAGAGCAAATGAACAGTGGTGTTCTAGCAGGCTACCCTGTACTAGATATTAAAGCGACCTTGTTCGACGGTTCTTACCACGATGTTGACTCTAACGAGATGGCGTTTAAGATCGCTGGCTCGATGGCATTCAAGAAGGGTTCATTAGAAGCACAACCTGTACTTCTTGAGCCGATGATGAATGTTGAAGTCACCACTCCTGAAGACTGGATGGGTGACGTTGTAGGTGACCTCAACCGCCGTCGCGGTATGATCGAAGGTATGGACGATGGTGTTGCGGGTATTAAAATTATCCGTGCCCAAGTGCCACTCTCTGAGATGTTTGGTTACGCTACAGACCTCCGTTCTGCGACTCAAGGCCGTGCGTCTTACTCTATGGAGTTTAATGAGTACGCTGAAGTACCGAAAAACTTTGCAGACAAAATTGTTGCAGAGCGAGGTTATTAATGAAGCGGCTTGATCATTGAAAAAGTGTGTGCTTTTTTTAAAGATCAAGGCGTCGAAATATTGCGCTGACGGACGTTGGCGCATAAAATAGCAATTTCTGGCGCGTCTCGATCAATTCTGATCGTGGCGAATCATAACTAGGAAGGAACACGAACGTGTCTAAAGAAAAATTTGAACGTGTAAAACCGCACGTAAACGTTGGTACTATCGGCCACGTTGACCACGGTAAAACAACTCTAACTGCAGCTATCTGTACTACTCTTGCAAAAGTTTACGGCGGTGCTGCTCGTGACTTCGCATCTATCGATAACGCTCCAGAAGAGCGTGAGCGCGGTATCACAATCGCAACTTCTCACGTAGAGTACGACACTCCAACTCGTCACTACGCACACGTAGACTGTCCAGGACACGCGGATTATGTTAAGAACATGATCACAGGTGCTGCACAGATGGACGGTGGTATCCTAGTTGTTGCTGCGACAGATGGCCCAATGCCACAAACTCGTGAGCACATCCTACTAGGCCGTCAGGTTGGTATTCCTTACATCATCGTATTCATGAACAAATGTGACATGGTTGACGATGAAGAGCTACTAGAACTAGTAGAAATGGAAGTACGTGAACTTCTATCTGAGTACGATTTCCCAGGTGATGATCTACCAGTTATCCAAGGTTCTGCACTAGGCGCACTAAACGGCGAAGAGCAGTGGGAAGCGAAAATTGTTGAACTAGCAGAAGCGCTAGACAACTACATCCCAGAGCCAGAGCGTGCAGTAGACATGCCGTTCCTAATGCCAATCGAAGACGTATTCTCAATCCAAGGTCGTGGTACTGTAGTAACAGGTCGTATCGAGCGCGGTATCCTAAACGTAGGTGACGAAGTTGCTATCGTAGGTATCAAAGACACTACTACTACAACATGTACTGGTGTTGAGATGTTCCGTAAGCTTCTAGACGAAGGTCGTGCGGGTGAGAACGTTGGTGCACTTCTACGTGGTACTAAGCGTGACGAAGTTGAGCGTGGTCAAGTACTAGCTAAGCCTGGTTCAATCACTCCACACACTAAGTTCGAGTCAGAAGTTTACGTACTGTCTAAAGATGAAGGTGGTCGTCACACTCCATTCTTCAAAGGCTACCGTCCACAGTTCTACTTCCGTACAACTGACGTAACAGGTAACATCGAGCTACCTGAAGGCGTAGAAATGGTAATGCCAGGCGATAACATCAAGATGACTGTAGAGCTAATCGCACCAATCGCGATGGACGAAGGCCTACGTTTCGCGATCCGCGAAGGTGGCCGTACAGTTGGTGCTGGTGTTGTTGCTAAGATCTTCGACTAATTCTTACGAATTAATTGAAATCTAGCACTTCTCTTCATTCGTGAAGAAAGCGCGACAAGAAAAAGGGGGAGCTTAGGCTTCCCTTTTTCGTTTCTTGACGGCGAGCGAATGAGATGAGTTATAAGAAAAACATCGACGAGAAGAGATGTCGCTATTATTTTTATCGCTAGATCATTAGCTTACTGGCGGCATTGAAAATGCTTCGCTGCTAAGTGAATCAGACCCACATTTCCTCATTTCTTTTATAACCAATCGATCTATATTTTACTCATTTGAGACTGGTAATAAGAATGGTTCTCTTTTATATTCAATCTAGAAGTCGTTAGGTCAGGTAGTAAAATTATGTTCGTTTGTTTGTGTCATGGCGTCTCGGATAAAAAAATCCGCAAGTTAGTTGTTGAAGAGGGCGTGACCGATATAAAAGGAATCAAGAAATGCACAGCCTTAGGCACCCAATGTGGTAAGTGTGTGCGCACGGCGAAAGAGATCATCAACGAATCGGCAGTGAATCTGTTTAAACAAGCTAGCTAATCCACTAGCTAAAAATGTGTCGACTTTTTTGACACCTTCTCATTTGGTTCTACAGTTAAAAGAGCCAAAGAGGAGGGCTTCTGTCATGAAAGGCGATCCAATTATTATCCAGCATCTCAACAAAATTCTCGGCAATGAGCTCGTTGCCATCAACCAATACTTTCTTCATGCTCGTATGTACAAGGACTGGGGACTAAAGCACCTCGCAGACAAAGAGTACCATGAGTCTATCGACGAGATGAAACACGCCGACCATCTCATCGAGCGCATTTTGTTTCTAGAGGGCATTCCTAATCTTCAAGACCTGGGTAAGTTGATGATCGGGGAAGACACCAAAGAAATGCTCGAATGCGATCTGAAGTTAGAGCTGATAGCCATACCGGATTTGAAAGACGCCATTGCATACGCGGAAGACATTCGAGACTACGTCTCTCGTGATCTGTTCCAAGAAATCCTAGAAGATGAAGAAGAACACGTGGATTGGCTTGAAACGCAACTTGGATTGATTGATATGACCGGTATCGAAAACTACCTCCAAGCGCAATTTGTTGATGAAGATTAACTAACGTTTCACCAACGTCACTACCGAAGCTGAGTGTATGCGTTGCCTACAACGCACACTCGGCAACCTAGCCAAGTTTGTCATACCTAACTCATCTTTTCTCTTGCTTAAACTGCTTTCTTTCTGTACTATTCCGGCTCCTTAAATCTCAGTCAATTATCTTTAGTTCCTTGCTTCCTCTGGACGACTGAGCCAATTGTGGAAGCTGAATAATCCGTAAGGAGCAACCCATGCGTCATTACGAAATCGTATTCATGGTGCACCCAGATCAAAGCGAGCAAGTTGCTGGCATGATCGAGCGTTACACTGGTTCAATCACTGAAGCTGGTGGTACTATCCACCGTCTAGAAGACTGGGGCCGCCGTCAACTGGCTTACCCAATCAACAAGCTTCACAAAGCTCACTACGTTCTAATGAACGTGGAAGCTGATCAAGCTGTTATTGATGAGCTAGAAACTGCTTTCCGTTTCAACGATGCAGTTCTACGTAACATGATCATGCGTACTAAAGCGGCTATCACTGAGCAGTCTATCATGCTTAAGCAGAAAGAAGAGCGTGCTCCTCGTCGCGAAGAGCGTGCTGAAGCTAAGCCAGAAGCAGCGGCTGAGTAATTTCACTTATGACCAATCGAATGGAGCTCAGTGGCACCATTGCTAAGCCTCCTATTCGAAGTAAAAGCCCAAGTGGTATTGAACACTGTCGGTTTTGGTTAGAGCATCGCTCGACCATGATTGAAGCTGACCTACCGAGACAAGTCTATTGTCGTCTACCGGTCGTGATCAGTGGGCAAAGGTCACAAGCATTGACTCAGAATTTAGTACAAGGCAGTAACATTAAGGTAAGTGGTTTTGTCGCTTATCAAACCGGCCGAAATGGCGTTGGGAAATTAGTGTTACATGCCGACAACATTACTCAAATTTAAGATCAGGAGATAGCCCATGGCTCGTTTCTTCCGTCGTCGTAAATTCTGCCGTTTCACTGCAGAAGGCGTACAAGAGATTGATTACAAAGACGTAGCAACTCTTAAAAACTACATCACTGAAGCTGGTAAAATCGTTCCTAGCCGTATCACTGGTACAAGCGCTAAATACCAACGTCAACTAGCTCGCGCTATTAAGCGTTCACGCTACCTAGCTTTACTTCCGTACACTGACAAGCATCAGTAATCGGTCGTTTTATTAAGAAAGAGGATTAAGCAATGCAAGTTATTCTACTTGATAAAATCGGTAACCTAGGTGGTCTTGGTGACACTGCAAACGTTAAATCTGGCTACGCTCGTAACTTCCTTATCCCACAAGGTAAAGCAGTTATGGCAACTAAGACTAACGTTGAGATGTTCGAAGCTCGTCGCGCTGAGCTAGAAGCAAAAGTTGCTGAGCAACTTGCTGCTGCAGAAGCTCGCGCTGAGAAAGTGAACGCACTAGAAGCGGTCGTTATTGCTTCTAAAGCTGGTGACGAAGGTAAACTATTCGGTTCTATCGGTACTCGTGACATCGCTGATGCAATCACTGCAGCTGGCGTTGAAGTAGCTAAGAGCGAAGTTCGCCTTCCTGAAGGTGCTCTACGTACTACTGGTGAGTTTGAAATCAGCATCCAACTTCACTCTGAAGTATTTGCTGCTATCAACCTACAAGTTGTACCAGCTGAGTAATTCAGTCTTAAGACGAATAGCAAAACACCAGCCTCGGCTGGTGTTTTTTTATGTCTGCTATTTTGCTCAGGGTTCTTCTTTCATTTAGAACACAAACAGCAAGTTGACCGAAAACATACTATCAGCTTTGCTTAGCCCTTCTGGAACCTTATCGTGATATTGGCGATTGTGAGTGAGTTTAAGCGCAATATCCTCAGTGATGTTGTTGGTGACACTGATGTCGGTATCGGTTCGGGTGTTACTGTGGCCGCTAACCCAAGTCACGTCCGCGGAGAGACGTAGGCTTTCAAGCACTTGCCAACTGCTGTTGATGTTGCCACGAAAAATCGCTTCCCTCACAATGTTGGGAAAGATGATATCGTCATCATCAATTTCATCAAGGTTGGGTTCTTGGTAGCGATAACCCGGACCGACTTCGACTTCAAGCAAGAAGTCATCCGTGTTTGATAACTGATAACCGAGCCCTCCCGAAAGCGTGTGATCTTTGTAGTACGCGGTGTACTTTGAGTTGACCCCTTTATAACTCGAATAGAGGTAGGTCTTGGGCCCAAGTTTATAGTCACCTTGCATAGTGTAGGTGGACTGCCGCTTGTCTTCTGTCCCATCTTTGTAGAGCAGGTAGTATTTCCACTCTCCGCTGGTACGGTAGCGACCTTTAATGTACTCGGCACTTAAACGAGAGTTGAGCGATTCGGAGTCGGAGTTGCCCTTATGTGCTTGATAGCCGAATTCGACCTCTGTATCCCAGGGGGAAGGTACTTGGATATCCATTTCACTTTGATCCGTACTATCTGCGTAGGCCAAGGACGAGCCTATTAACCCCACGCACAATAACCAAAGTTTTGACACTCAGTACCTCTCGGTCGAAAAATAACAGGGCGCAATAATAAACAGGCTTTGTATTGACTTGGTCAGGGCGGAGTCAAAACTCAAATCGGATCGTTGTTCCTCGCTTGAAACGGGAGACATAGCGATGATTCTCGTTATAATGTCCGGTCAGGAACAAGTTGTTGAGTGAAATCATGGCCCAGAGCAGAGTAGAGAATCGGAACCTTAAACCACGAGACGCCCAAGTCGATGCCATCAAAGTCCCACCGCACTCATTAGAAGCCGAGCAGTCGGTCATTGGTGGCTTGCTTTTGGATAACGAGCGTTGGGATACTGTCTCTGAGCGTGTGGTCGCCAAAGATTTCTACAGTCGACCTCACCGTTTAGTGTTTCAAGCGGTTCAAGCCATTTTGGAAGCCAACAAGCCGCTTGATCTCATCACCTTGTCAGAATTTTTAGAGCAGCGCGAACAGCTTGATGAAGTAGGCGGCTTTGCTTATCTGGCGGACTTAGTCAAAAACACCCCGAGTGCGGCGAACATCAATGCGTACGCAGACATTGTGGCTGAGCGCGCACTGGTTCGCGATCTGATCGGTGTTGCCAATGAGATTGCCGATGCCGGCTACGATCCACAAGGACGCAGCTCAGAAGATCTGCTCGACTTGGCTGAGAGTAAAGTATTTGCCATTGCCGAGTCGCGCACCAATGAGAATGAAGGTCCGCAGAACGTCGACAACATTCTGGAAAAAACCCTCGAACGTATCGAACTGTTGTACAAAACGCCGCAAGACGGCGTGACTGGTGTCAACACGGGCTTTACCGATCTCAACAAGAAAACCGCGGGTCTACAGGGCTCTGATTTGGTCATTGTCGCAGCGCGTCCATCGATGGGTAAAACCACCTTTGCGATGAACTTATGTGAGACCGCTGCGATGGAGCAAGACAAGCCCGTGCTGATCTTCTCTCTTGAGATGCCCGCGGAACAGATCATGATGCGTATGCTCGCCTCGTTGTCGCGTGTTGATCAAACGAAAATTCGTACCGGTCAGTTGGATGATGAAGACTGGGCGCGTATCTCATCGACCATGGGGATTCTCATGGAGAAGAAGAACATGTACATCGATGACAGCTCAGGTTTGACACCGACGGAAGTGCGCTCGCGCGCTCGTCGTGTGGCTCGCGATCATGGCGGTCTGTCGATGATCATGGTCGACTACCTTCAGCTCATGCGCGTCCCTGCGATGTCGGATAACCGGACGTTGGAAATTGCAGAGATTTCTCGCTCATTGAAAGCGCTGGCTAAAGAGCTCAATGTGCCTGTGGTGGCGCTGTCTCAGTTGAACCGTTCCTTGGAGCAACGAGCCGATAAACGTCCGGTGAACTCGGATCTGCGTGAATCGGGCTCTATCGAGCAGGACGCCGACTTGATCATGTTCATCTACCGTGACGAGGTGTACAACCCAGATAGCCCGATGAAAGGGACCGCAGAGATTATCTTGGGTAAGCAGCGTAACGGTCCGATTGGTTCAGTGCGACTGACCTTCCAAGGTCAATGGTCGCGCTTTGACAATTACGCGGGTCCTGCGTTTGATATGGATGATGAATAATCGATGAGTTACATGAAAGCGGCAACCGCATCGATTAATTTGGATGCGCTGAAACACAATTTGGCTCGCATTAAACACCAAGCGCCGAGCAGCAAAATCATGGCCGTGGTGAAAGCGAACGGATACGGGCATGGACTTCGTCACGTTGCCAAGCACGCTGAAGGTGCGGACGCGTTTGGCGTCGCGCGCATTGAAGAGGCGCTGGGGCTTCGCGCTTGTGGTGTGGTGAAACCTATCCTCCTTCTCGAAGGCTTTTATTCGCCAGGGGATTTACCTGTATTAGTCACCAACAACATCCAAACGGTGGTGCACTGTGAAGAGCAGCTTCAAGCATTAGAAGACGCCGAGTTGGATACTCCTGTTGTGGTTTGGCTGAAAGTCGACAGCGGTATGCATCGCTTAGGTGTCAGGCCAGAGCAATACGAAAGGTTTGTTGCCCGTTTGAAGCGCTGCCCGAATGTGGCGAAGCCGCTGCGTTACATGAGTCATTTTGGCTGCGCTGATGAGCTGGAAAGCAGCACCACGCAAGAGCAAACCGAGCTGTTTCTCTCTTTGACGCAAGGTTGTGAAGGTGAGCGTTCTCTCGCCGCGTCTGCGGGTTTACTGGCTTGGCCAGAGAGTCAGTTAGAGTGGGTGAGACCCGGCATCATCATGTATGGCGTGTCGCCATTTAATGATCAAAGCGCGGCGGATCTCGGCTATAAGCCAGTGATGACGTTAAAATCCCACCTCATTGCGGTTCGAGATGTGAAGCAAGGGGAAAAGGTCGGCTACGGCGGCACATGGACTTGTGCGCAAGACACCAAAGTCGGCGTGATTGCGATTGGTTACGGCGATGGCTACCCAAGAACCGCGCCCAATGGCACCCCTGTGCTGGTCAATGGTCGCAGAGTGCCGATTGTCGGTAGAGTGTCGATGGATATGCTGACGGTCGATCTTGGCGGTGACGCACAAGACAAAGTGGGTGATGAAGCGATTCTTTGGGGGCAAGATTTACCCTCCGAAGAGGTGGCGTCCCACATTGGCACTATTGCTTATGAACTGGTGACTAAGCTCACTTCGCGCGTTGAGATGGATTACCAAAAGTCTCTGCAAAGCTATGAATAAACTGCGAATGCTGGCCCTAGTGGCCAGCTTTTTTATCGCTACCTTCTGCCACAGCGGCGAGAAAGATTCTGCGTTTTTGCCCTTTTATTTTAGTACCGAAACGCTCGGCAACACCTTAGGTGTTGCTGGGGTGGCGAAAGGCGTAGGGCAACCGCAAACCGTGCTCTTTGGCATGGGGTTGTACTCTGATAAAGCCAGTTATCTTGGTTATGTTGCGGCGTTCAATTACGCACTCTCCCCCCATTGGCTGGTTAGTACGCAGATGTACCAAGCGCGCTTTAATGACAACCCTTATTACCTTGGAGAACAGGGGAGCAATGCGTCGCCTACGGGGGGCAGCACCATCACCAACGGTGATGAGCAGAACTACCAATTCGAGTTTAAATATTTGCTCCCTTGGGGGTTGGTTTCACAGCATGGCATGAGTGGTGTGTTTGCGCCGTCACGTCCGGTCAGCACCGCCTCACCTTACGACTCTGGCGTCACTTCCATCAGCGTGACGCCGTTTTACTCAGAGCGTCAACTTGATGTCTACACTCAGGCAGAGAAAGCCACTGGCGTTGAGGTAAGCCTAGATTGGGATAATAGAGACAGTGTCCGCAACCCAACCAAAGGCTCTCACTCGGCGTTCACGGTCAGCATGGGCACAGAGCAGCGCCTTAGCGATAGCTGGATAAAGTGGGAAGCGCAGAGCAGCCAGTATGTTGCTCTTGGGCCTTTGGGCAGTTGGTTTGATCAGCAAGTGCTGGCGTTTGATGTCTATGTCGCAGACACGCCGACCTGGGATGCCTGTGAGGGTTGTGCGAGACCGCCAGAGCAACTTCAGGCGCGACTCGGCGGTTTATATCGCCTACGAGGCTTTACCGCAGGGCGGTATCACGGTCGCTCGGCGCTGCACTACTCGATGGAGTATCGTGTCTTACCCGATTGGCAGCCGCTAGAGAGTGTGCCCGTTCTTAATTATTACGATCTGCCTTGGTGGCAGTGGGTACTGTTTGCCGAAGCCGGTCGTGTGGCTGATGAGTTTGATTTAGCCACACTTCACTCAGATATGCAGTGGAACCTTGGCGGAGCAGTGAGGCTTCAGGTCGAAGGCGTAGTCGTTCGCGCCGAAATCGCGAAAGGAGCGGAAGAAGGCACGTTTCGCGTGATGATCAATCAGCCGTTCTAATCACACCGATGGGCTCTACTCTCCTTGTAGGGTGGCCATAATGGTTCGTTTCCCACCGTTGTCTCGGTGTTCACCCAGATAAATCCCCTGCCATGTGCCCAGTGCTAATCGACCTTGTCGAATCGGAATCATGACACTGGCGCCGAGAATCGACGCTTTAATGTGCGCGGGCATATCATCATCACCTTCATAAGTATGACGGTAGTAAGGCGCGTTTTGTGGCACAAAGTGATTAAAGTGCGCTTCCATATCGCTGCGCACGGTAGGATCGGCGTTCTCATTGAGGGTAAGACTTGCGGACGTATGTTGGATGAACAGCTGTAATAAACCGACAGAAATCGATTGAATTTGTGGCAATTGTTGCTCAATTTCATCGGTAATGAGATGAAACCCGCGCGGTTTCGCGCGCAATTGTACTTGGGCCTGAGACCACATAAAGACTCCTTATCTAGACAAACCCGCTGGCAAAATTGCTTAGGGTTAGTGCAGTGATTAACGGTGCAGCATCACCAAAATCAATGCTATTATTCCACGTGCAACGACGCAGTTGCTCGGTTTTGAAGCGGGTAACGTGACCTAACTCAAAGAGAGTGAGGGTACCCTAGGTCATAATGAGCAACTGAAAAAAAATTACAATTATTCTTCATTTTCAAATTCGGGGATTCCACCAGTTTTCGCTAGACTGAATGGAATAAAAACGGACTGTAACATCGGGACAACGACCATGTTGAAAACTATCAATCCAACGCAGACATCCGCTTGGAAAGCACTCACTGCACATTTTGAATCCGCGCAAGATATGGATCTTAAAGCGCTCTTCGCACAAGACCCAGCGCGCTTTGACAAATTTTCGACTCGCTTTGGCGACGATATGCTTGTCGACTACTCAAAAAACCTCATCAATGAAGAGACGTTAAAGCACCTGTTTGCTTTGGCGCAAGAAACGGATCTGGCGTCCGCGATTGAGGCCATGTTCAGTGGTGACACCATCAACCAAACCGAAGGCCGCAGCGTTCTGCACGTGGCGTTGCGTAATCGCAGCAACACGCCAATTATGGTCAATGGTGAAGATGTCATGCCAGCGGTGAACGCGGTTCTAGAGAAGATGAAATCGTTCTCTGAGCGTGTGATTGGCGGTGAGTGGAAAGGCTACACAGGCAAAGCCATCACCGATGTCGTGAACATTGGTATCGGCGGCTCTGACCTAGGCCCATACATGGTGACTGAAGCGCTCGCGCCGTACAAAACACACCTCAACATGCACTTTGTCTCTAACGTTGATGGCACCCACATCGCTGAAACGTTGAAGAAAGTAAACCCAGAAACCACACTCTTCCTTGTGGCATCGAAAACCTTCACCACGCAAGAAACCATGACCAATGCGCACTCTGCTCGTGATTGGTTCTTAGCATCAGCGGGTGATGAAGCGCACGTAGCTAAGCACTTTGCGGCCTTGTCGACTAACGCTAGCGCGGTGTCTGAGTTCGGTATTGATACTGACAACATGTTTGAGTTCTGGGATTGGGTCGGCGGTCGTTACTCACTGTGGTCTGCGATCGGTTTGTCGATTGTATTGGGTGTCGGCTACGACAACTTCATCGAGCTACTGACCGGTGCTCATGAGATGGACAACCACTTCAAGTCGACAGAGCTTGAGAGCAACATTCCAGTGATCATGGCGTTGATCGGTATTTGGTACAACAACTTCCATGGCGCAGAGTCGGAAGCTATTTTGCCATACGATCAGTATATGCACCGCTTCGCAGCTTACTTCCAGCAAGGTAACATGGAATCCAACGGTAAGTTTGTCGATCGCAACGGTGATGCTGTGACTTACCAAACGGGCCCTATCATTTGGGGTGAGCCAGGAACCAATGGTCAGCACGCGTTCTACCAGTTGATTCACCAAGGCACTAAGTTGATCCCATCGGATTTCATCGCGCCAGCGTTGAGCCACAACCCAACCGGCGATCACCATCAGAAATTGATGTCGAACTTCTTTGCTCAGACTGAAGCACTTGCGTTTGGTAAATCTGCAGAGACAGTGAAAGCGGAGTTCTTGGCGGCAGGCAAAACGGAGCAGGAAGTGGAAGCACTGGTGCCATTCAAAGTGTTTGAAGGTAACCGCCCAACGAACTCCATCTTAGTTAAGCAGATCACTCCACGCACATTGGGCCAATTGATTGCGATGTACGAGCACAAGATCTTTGTTCAAGGCGTGATTTGGAACATCTTCAGCTTCGACCAATGGGGTGTGGAGCTCGGTAAACAGTTGGCGAACCAGATCCTACCTGAGCTAGGCGATGACGCGCCAGTGAGCTCTCACGATAGCTCGACCAATGGCTTGATCAACGCGTTCAAAGCACTGAAAGCGTAATGATCGGCTGTTGACCGCCAAGTATGAAAACGCCAGCGATGTCGCTGGCGTTTTTTTATCGTCTGATTTTGCTTTATCTGACATTACACCGTGTGGTGAATGGAGGAGCTTGACGCGTCGGTATTGGCGCTAAATTTCTGATTGAGGAGCGCCAACAGCTGATCGTAATACTGGGTGTTGGGCTTATTCCCTAGCAGTTTGCACAGCTCGTTGCCGGTAGGACTAAAACGGTAGTAGAGCAGTCTCACGCCTTTGCTGTGCGCTTGCAACAAGAGTTGTTTTCCTTGGTAGGTCAACGCCAGTGGTGAGTCGAGCTCAATCTCGCCCGATTCGAGCTCTGCTGAGTGCATCAGCCCCAGTTCAAACAACACCAATAAACTCGAATAGGGGAGTTGGAAGTTGCCGACATTGATGTTGTTGGTGGTATTTCGCTTGCCAAAACTAAAAATGCCCCCTTGGGCGCGGTAACCGATCAAGAGCTTGCGGCTGTTGTCTCCGCCAAAACTGCACGCCAGTGAGGATGCGCGTTGTAAGATCTGCGCCTCTTTAGGCGTCATATCTTGCAGCACTTTTAGGGCTTTCATCGACGTGGAGCCAGGGTTGGTGACTTCACGCTTCAGCACCTGAGCCCACAAACGTTGCATGGCGCTGTTGTGCACCTCTTGCGCCATATCGAAGAATCGATACAACCAATCTTGGTCAGGGTCGCCTGCGGTTTCATTCTTACATGAGGTGTGAGCAAGCTTTAGGATTTGCTCAAGGTTTTTCTGTCTGAGCTCTTTGCGTTTACGCTCGCGCACCAAAGCGCGTTCGAGCGCCGTTTTTTCCGGCGTTTGCGCTTGCAGCATGGCATCCAACCCATATTGCTGGGCGATGGTGAGAATACGGCTGGCGCTGTCTTTGACGTAGCTGGATTTTTTTTCTTGCTTATGGGTGTGGGTGGCGTCGTGCTCAATCACAACCGGCTTATTTGGCTCAGACATGATGATATTCCTTAGCAGTCATATCGTTATTAAATCATATTGCACGCCGATGCCGGATGCTACCCGCCATAGAGTGTGATGCTTATCCTAATAAGATTATAAAAATATCACTATCACGAATGATAATAAGTTGTTAAAATTGTTGCTATTGTTTTGGAGGGCTTTATGAAGTTTTCAAGTGATGAAAAACTGAAAAAGCACCTGCTAATCGCCTTTTTACTCCTGACTTATCTCGGGATCCTAGCGTACCTCTCTCGATATCTGACCTAAGCTGGGCGTTTAACAGGTTGCTTTATTGTTAATGGATTCGAGGGGTTACTGATCGTCGTACTCAGTAATCGCGGTGCCTTCAATCAGGTAACCCGTTTCGGCCAGCTCATGACTCATGGTTTCTGTCTTGAGCGTACCCACCACATAAATCACGTCCCACAGCTGTTGCACTGGCGCCCCTTGAGGGAACTTCACGTAAATGATCTGGTTTGGTGGCGGTGGCGGTACGTGAATACAGGCACCAAAGTAAGGCACAAGCAAGAATTCGGTGACCTTCTCTGCATCCCCTTCTAAAGGAATGACAAAGCCAGGGATTCGCACTGTGCTGCCGTTAAGATCTTGGCGCACGCCACCAATCTTTGATTGCTCCATCGTGCCACCTGAGTGGTCTACGTTTGGATCCGGCATGCCGAATGAGTCAAACTGGTTGCGTTCATTCTCTGGTACGAGATCGATCCACTCTAAGGTTAATGGCTTCGAGGCGTGGCTGAAAAAGCTGGTCATTACCATGCTCATTGCCAGCATAAATATAGAAACGATTTTGGTCATAATTACACTCTAATTGTCATTCCATCACTGAGAGATTGCCTGTAGGCGCGCAACGCGGGAATAAAGCCAATGACGGTTCCCGCCAGTTGAACAGCACCAAGTAGCATCAGTTCATACTGGGACAATATCTGCATTTGTAGGTTGATGCCATAGCTTTGTTGGATAATCGGCGCGGCAATGGCGAGCGCGAGATACAAGAAAGCGGTGCCGGTTAAGATGCCGATGAAGGTCAGCGTACTGGCTTCTAAAATCAGCAAACTAAAGACATGGCGCGGTCTTGCGCCCATCGCGCGGAGAATCGCCATCTCTCGGCGGCGCTCTTGTAGGCTGGTTAACAGGCTCGACAGCATCCCCAATAACCCGGCGACCACCACAAAGCCAGAGACGGCCATCAGCGCTTGCTCGGCGACTGACATCATGCTCCACAACTCATGCAGAGCGATCCCCGGCATGATCGCGCTGAGTGGTTCTTTCGTGTAGGTGTTGATGGCACGCTGCAAGCTGAAGGTCTGAATTTTAGATTTTAGCCCGATCAGCATCGCGGTGATTTGTTTCGGCTGGAAGTCCATGCTGGCCAACTGATCCGCGTCTGGGTTGTTGCCCATATTGGCGCCGCTTTCCCATCCCACATGAATGGCTTCAATCGCCTCTAGCGAGACATGCACCGTTTTGTCTACGGGTGTGCCAGTAGGCGCTAAAATACCGACGATAGTAAAAGGGGCATTCTCATGACGGTTAAACGCTACGTCACTGATGCCATGCGCAATGATGATCTCTTCACCAACTTTATAGCCAAGCTCTTTGGCCACATCGGCGCCAATCACGGCTTCCAGTAAGGATTCAAACTCGCGCCCTTGCTTGATGACCAGCGGCTGCTTTTGTCCGTATCGATAGTGTTCAAAATAGCTGTGGTTGGTGCCCATCACGCGAAAACCTCGGTGCGAGTCACCTAGCGAGATAGGAATGGCCCAATCGACCGCGCGATGTTGGCTAAATTCTTGGTAACTTTGCCAATCGATATTATTGGTCGCGTTGCCAATGCGAAACACGGAGTAGAGCAGCAGATTGACCTGCCCAGAGCGTCCACCAACAATCAAATCTGTGCCTGAAATGGTATTGGCAAAGCTGGATTTGGCTTGTGTTCGAATCCGCTCGACACCCAGTAGCAGCACGACGGAAATGGCCACGGTCAAAATGGTCAAGATGGCCGTCATTTTTCGGTTGCGTACACTTTTAAACGCAAGGCTGAGAGTCGGGGTCATACCTGGGCTCCTGCTTGATTGATCTGTTGTAAGTCGAGCGTGCGATCAAATTGCGCTTCTAAGGTCGGGTCATGACTCACAAACAGCAGGGTAGAGTTGGCTTGGTTGACTTGCTCAAGCAACAGCTCAATAAAAGCGCTGCGGTTGTTGTAATCGAGCGCAGAGGTCGGCTCATCAGCGATAATGATTTGTGGCTGACCGATCAAGGCTCTAGCGGCCGCGACGCGTTGCTGCTGACCAATGCTCAGTTCAACCACAGGTTTATTGATCAGTGCCTGTGGCAGACGTAATTTATCCAATAGCTGTTTGGCGTTCTCTTGCAATGATGGGGTTACTTGGCTGCGTCTTAGCGCTGAAAACTGGCACGGCAGCATGACATTTTCCAATACGCTCAAATAGGGCAGCAAATTGAACTGCTGGAAGATGTAGCCTATTTGGTCGGCGCGAAAACGGTCACGAGCACTGCCTGAAAGGGCAGACAGATCATGGCCAAGCACTCGAACTTGACCATTTGAGGTGCTATTGATGCCAGTGAGTAAGCCAAGCAGAGTTGATTTCCCGCAGCCACTTGGGCCTTTGATAAACAGATGTTCGCCGCGATTCACGGTTAACGACGGGATGACTAATGTTGGCTCACTGTTGCCAGGCCAGGTGTAATTTACTTGGTTTAACTCGACAACGGGATGCGCTTCTTTTGTCGCCATGAAGAGTCCTTGAGCTTGAAGGCGGCCCAACAGTTGGGCCGCGAATGAGGGTTAATGCTTAAACATCAACGATTAAAATGCAATACGAGTTTGACCTTGCCCGAGTTTCAATGCGGCTTGCGTTTGATCGGTCAATAGGTTCACGCTGATCGCTTCCGTTGATGGGAAGTGGTTAAACCATTGTGTGTCGATGCTGTTAAGCGCTTGAATGCTTTCACACTCATAGTGGTACTCGATGGTGAATTCACCGTGACCACCGTGCGACTCGTGATCGTGTGAGTCATGATCGTGCTTATCATGGTCATGGCTGTCGTGGTCGTGTGAGTCATGATCGTGCTTATCATGGTCATGGCTGTCGTGGTCGTGTGAGTCATGATCGTGTGAATCATGATCGTGGTCATCGTGCCCCTCTTCACCGAGCGTATGAGAGACAGAGCGATGCTCAAGGCGACAGTTGGCCTGTGAGGCCAGCGTGAAAATGGTGCTTGCATCGTTGAGTGTGGTGACGGCGCGGCTTAGCGTCTCTTTTTGCTCATCGGTGTTGGGTGCGTGTTCAAAACCGACGACATCGGCACCGGGAGCGGTGATTTCGATCAAAAGCTCTTTGCCATCTTGGGCAATGTTAAACTCCACTTGACCATGGACGTGGGCATCGTGCTGACGAAATGTCTCTTCGGCAAAGGTGGTGGTTGAGAAAGCAAGCGTCATACCCAGTGCGATTGGTGTGAATGTGTTCATGTTAATTCCTGTGATGATTCATTAAAGGTTTGCCCAACATCGGGCGTTAAAAGGTGCATGAACCTAAGGTGGGTGGCGAGCGAGCTAGGTACGCAAAGGTGCCGAGTTGACGAGAGTAACGAGGCTGCGCCGTCAATACCGAAAAGCGGCTGGGGAATAGGGCAACGATAAGCAGCGCGGCCATGATGCCGTGATGCAAAGCGAGAAACAGCTCGCATTGATGATGGGCGTGGTGATCAGGGTGATGATCTAAGGCGTGTTCCACAGACGCGAAGCTGAGCCATAAGGTCAGCAAGATCGTGGTGAACACGATCAGAGTTCGGTGTGGCGTCGAGAAGAACAATCGCATTATCGGCACATCATCAAAAGCAAACAGGAGCTGTTATAATATAACAACTCCTGTCAGCCGAACAATCGAAACTGTATTACAGATTGTCACGCACAAGATTGAGTACCGTCTCAATCTCAGTCTCAGAGAGAGTGCCTTCTTTGACAAACAGCACTTGGCCTTGCTTGTCTTGCACTATGATCGCCGACGATTTCTCTGCCAGTGCCCATGCGTTGGCCACTGCCCCTTTTTCATCTAACACCATGGAAGACCAAGGAAAGGATTGCTTGCTGTCTTCAGCCGAGGATTTGACGAAAGAGCCCGTCCCCCAAATCGCATCATCTTGGTTGATGATTGAGGTCGTTTGATACTGATCCTCTGGAAATTTTGCCGCCGTAATGGCCGCCATCAGTGGCGCGTTCATCTCTTTGGCGCTGCTACGACCCGCGATCGCTTGGATCACTCTGACCTTGCCCACCAGGTCAGCCGATGACCAAGGGGCAAAGCGGGTTTGGTCACCATCAAGCAAAATTTCACCGTGACTGCTGACGTCCACCGCGGGTACGGCTTGGCCAACCGTCAGGTTGTGTGCAAAGGAGAGCGCTGGAGAGCAAGCCAGCATGAGAGCGAGTAGGGTTTTGTTTTTCATTATGTTCTTCCTTTTATGGTTGCGGAAAAAGTATATACCCTAAATAGACAAAGGGTAGGAATTGTCCTTATTCCTACCCTTGAAAATGTGAATGAGGCAAAATTCGACGCTTAGATAAAGCAGACGCCCGTTCCACCTAATCCACAATAGCCATCTGGGTTTTTGGCTAAATATTGCTGGTGGTACTCCTCGGCGAGATAGTAGGCACCCGCGGGTAAAATGTCGGTGGTAATGGTGCCAAACTGATCGCCGAGCAATGCTTCGTAGCGCGCTTTTGAGGCGATGGCGGTTTGGTATTGTTCATCGCTAAATAGGTAGAGTGCCGAGCGATACTGAGTGCCGATATCATTGCCTTGACGCATGCCTTGAGTCGGGTCGTGACGCTCCCAGAATTTCTCCAATAAGGCGTCAAAGCTTAAGCGACTGGGATCAAACACTACGCGTACCACTTCAGTGTGGCCAGTGTTGCCGGTACACACTTCATCGTAAGTGGGGTTGGGAGTAAAACCACCGGAGTAGCCGACCGAGGTGGTGATCACGCCATCAAGTTGCCAAAACAGGCGTTCGGCGCCCCAGAAACATCCCATGCCGATCAAGACTTCCTCGCAACCTTGCGGCGCTGGCGCGGTCATATTGGATTGATTGACGAAGTGAGTGGGGTTGATGACCATTGGTGTTTCTCGACCGGGTAGGGCAAGATTGGGGTCGATCATGGTCTGTTTGCCTGCCATTGAATTGTCCTTTGTCAGTTATTTGAAAATAGAGCCGCTCATCTGCTGTTTTCGTACAGACTTATGAATTCACTGGCGCTATTATTTTGGTCATTACGTTTGGGTACCTAATTAAGCATGATAAGAACCTCTTTACCAGCACTGTTAACGCTCTTTCTCTCTACAGGGGCACTCGCGCAAGAGGTCTCTTTGTCGATTCTTGGTTTGGACGGCGAGTTAGAAGATAACGTCGAGGCGTATTTATCCTCGATCCCCGAAAAGGAATACAGTACCGGTCTTCGTTTTCAAGCTCGTCTCGAGCGCACCATCACCGAAGCGTTGAATGCGCTTGGTTATTATCACCCAGAGTTTACGTTTCAAGTCGGAAAAGAGAGCACAGAGCTGAGCGTTACGGTGCAGCCCGGCGAGCCAATCTTGATTGAGAAAGTTGATATCCAAATCGCCGGTGAAGCGGCCAATGATGCCGACTTCAGTGCCTTGATTGCCCAAAGCGGTTTGGTCGAAGGTGCTAGGCTCAATCACAGCCAATACGACGCGCTGAAATCTGGGATTCGCAATTTAGCTCTGCGCAAAGGCTACTTTGAAGGCGATTATCAAGTCAGCCGCCTAGAGATTGCGCCTGAGTTGAATCAAGCCTTTATCCGCCTCTACTATGATAGTGGCATGCGCTATGCGTTTGGTCGAAATACCATTAACGGCAGTCAAATCCGCGAGGACCGTGTGGCGTCCTTATCCCCCTATGAAGAGGGCGAGCCCTATTTGGTCTCCAAAGTGGGGGAATACAACCAAAATCTCTCCAATACCGATTGGTTTTCATCGGTGTTTGTCGAGCCTGATCTGAGTTACCTAGGTCAAACTCGTGAGCTGCCGATGAAAGTGTCACTCGCCCCACAAGCGCGCAATCAAATCGAGACGGGTATTGGCTACTCGACCGATGTGGGCGTGCGTGGCACGCTCAAATGGAAAAAGCCTTGGGTGAACGATAAGGGCCACAGCTTTGACAGCAGTTTCTCTTTGTCGATTCCAGAGCAGACCATCACCGCAGGCTATAAAATACCGCTGCAAGACGCGCTCAATGAGTACTACCGCATTCAGTATGGGATGAAAAACCTCGACCAGCGGGACACGCAAAGTCTCGAGTCCAACTTATCTGTTGAACGCCATTGGGTGCTTGACAGCGGCTGGCACCGAACCGTGTATGTTCGCTATTTGCTCGAAAGTTACGAGCAAGGCTTGCAAGACGATACCGGACACTTCCTTCTACCGGGTATCTCCTTCTCACGCAGTCGTGTTCGTGGCGGCACTATGCCGATGTGGGGGGACAGACAAAGCGTCACCATAGAGTATGGCGACCCGAGCGTGATTTCCGAAACGCGTGTGACGCGCATTATGGGCGGCACCACCTGGATTCGTGGCATTGGTCAGAACCATCGCGGCATTTTACGTGTCGATGGCGGGGCGAAC
>NZ_JCBDGH010000073.1:0-30767 GCF_059833955.1 Vibrio sp. R15-SG3-ISO1A | reverse complement strand
CTCTGGGGTACGCGTCAGCACAAAGACTTTCTTGATCGCCATTTGGCGCGCTTTCTCTACCAAGTACTGAACAATCGCACTGCCCTGTCCCTGACCTTGCCAGCCCGCTTCCACCCCTAATGAGCGAATCTCGGCCAAACCAGAATCGTAGACGTAAAGTGAGGCGCAGCCAGTCACTTCTCCATGATGTTCCGCCACCGCGAACGAGCCGATGTCTCTCACCAGTTCATTACGTGAACGCGGTAAGTTCTCACCCATGTTCGCCCAGTAGGTCACCATGCCTTCCAGCGCTTCAATGTCGGTCAAACGTGCAGGTCGCACATTAACGGTGTTGTTGTCGCGCTTGATCAAACGGCCTTCCGCCTGCTCAACGGCGTACGCCACTTGTTTGGGTGACACACCGCCAAGCGCACTGCGTTTCTCTAGACACGATTCGATGGTGAGAATGTCATACACATCGTTCTCAATCACCGCAGAGAAGGCTTTGAGCTCATCTAATGATAGCTCTTCAAGAGCGCAGCCTTTCTCAATCGCGCCCACCACAGCAACGCCAACAATGTGGTGCGCTTCACGGAATGGAATGCCTTTGGCGACCAAGTAGTCGGCCAATTCGGTGGCGTTTGCATACCCTTGCTTCGCCGCCTCCAAGGTGCGCTCACCGTTGACTTTGATGCCATCAAAACAGAGTGCGGCCATTTCCATGCAATCGTTCCAGGTGTCGAGTGCATCAAACAGACCTTCTTTGTCTTCTTGCATGTCTTTGTTGTAAGCCAGAGGCAAGGCTTTGACGGTCATCATCATCCCGGCTAACGAGCCATAGACGCGACCTGTTTTGCCACGAATCAATTCGAGTGCGTCAGGGTTTTTCTTCTGCGGCATCAACGATGAGCCGGAGGTGACGGTATCAGCCAACTCGATGAAATTGGATTCACCTGAGTTGTAGAAAATCATATCTTCTGCCAGACGCGACAAGTGCAGCATGGAAATCGAAGCGACAGACATCAGCTCCATCACATGATCCCGGTCAGACACTGAGTCGAGGGAGTTACGCGTGGCACGACGAAAGCCCAAATTATGCGCCAACACTTCACGATCAATCGGGTAAGCCGTTCCCGCCAACGCACCGGAGCCCAGCGGGCAAGTATCAAGACGTTCAATCGCATCATGCAGACGTGAGTAGTCACGCTCAAACATCTCCACGTAGGCTAAACACCAGTGGGCAAACGTAACAGGCTGCGCGCGTTGCAGGTGCGTGTAACCCGGTAATACCGTGGCTTGATGTTGCTTGGCGACAGAGACCATTTGCGCTTGCAGGCGATCCAGCGCGATTAGCAGTTGCTGGCCTTGCTGACGACACCAAAGTTTGAGGTCAGTGGCGACTTGGTCGTTACGTGAACGGCCCGTGTGCAGTTTTTTACCCAGATCGCCGACTTTGCTGATCAGCTGCTGCTCTACCCAAGAGTGGATATCTTCCGCATCTGAACGCAAGATTTGGTGCGGGTCTTCCATCACTTCAAGCTTAAGCTCGTTTAACGCCAGCTCTAATTTCTGCTGCTCTTCTTCACTCAACACATTGACAGAAAGCAGCGCTTTCGACCATGCGATAGAGCCGACGATATCTTGCTCTGCCAATCGGTAATCAAAACGCAATGAATCGTTGAATTCTTTGAATCTTGTATCTGCTGCTTGGGTAAATCTTCCGCCCCATAATGCCATTGCGTTTCTCCTGATTACCAGTGCTCACTGTGCGTTTGACAGCGCGTTTGCTAAAACAATCTCTGAATGGAATTCAGTATTTTTTTGATGGGTCAACGTTACGGCAAATTCAGACAAAAATAAAGTATTAATTCATTATTTTTACATATTTATTCATGACTATTTTCTGTCGCCTGTAACGAAACAAGCCCATCTTTTCAGATGGGCTTGAGTAAGATAACAAGACAGTTCGGGAAGATCGATTACGATTTTTTCTGACTGTTCAAAGCGCGGATACGGCTCGATAGTGAGTAGAGACGAATGAATCCGCCTGCGTGGCTTTGGTCGTACACTTCATCTTCACCAAAGGTCGCAAACTCTTCGCTGTAGAGGCTGTTGTCCGAACGCTTCTGCGTTACCGTTGCTTGACCTTTGTACAGCTTCACAACCACCTCGCCATTGACATCCTGCGCCAACTCTTCAGACGCCGCTAGGATAGACTTACACAGTGGTGTGAACCAGCGACCATCGTACACAAGGTGTGACGCTTTTAGGCCCAGCTCTTCGCGGAACTCAAATGACGCTTTATCCAACACCAGTTGCTCAACCGCGCGCAGCGCTTCCATCATGATGGTGCCACCCGGAGTTTCGTAGCAGCCGCGAGACTTCATGCCGACCAAACGGTTCTCAACGATGTCGATACGACCCACACCGTGCTTCGCACCTTTTTCATTGAGGTAAACCAGTGCGTTGTATGGCGTCATAGTTTCACCATCAACCGCCACCACTTCGCCCTTTTCTACTTTGAGGGTGACGTATTCCGCTTCGTTAGGCGCTTGCTCAGGGTCAACGGTCCATACCCAGCAATCTTCGTTTGGTGCATTCCAAGTATCTTCTAGCACACCACCTTCGGTTGAGATGTGCCAAGCGTTAGCATCACGCGAGTAGATTTTAGTCAGCGACGCACTACAAGGGATGTTGCGCTCAGCTAGGTAATCCAGACACTCTTCACGGCTGACCAAGTCCCACTCACGCCACGGCGCAATCACTTGCAAGTCAGGGGCGAGCGCAGCAAACGCGCCTTCGAAACGCACTTGGTCGTTACCTTTACCGGTACAGCCGTGACACAAAGCATCTGCACCGACTTTACGTGCAATCTCAACTTGCGCTTTGGCAATGATAGGACGAGCCATTGAGGTGCCGAGCAAGTACTTGCCTTCGTAGTATGCGCCGGTTTTCAGCGTTGGGTAGATGTACTGTGCCACCATCTCTTCTTTGAGATCGACCACGTAACACTCAGACGCACCGGATGCTTTCGCTTTTTCTTCGATGCCAACCAACTCTTCTTCGCCTTGGCCGACATCAGCGACAAACGCGACCACTTCACAGTCATAGTTCTCTTTTAGCCACGGGATGATCACTGAGGTATCAAGACCACCAGAGTAGGCGACGACGACTTTGTTTACTTGTACTTTGCTCATTTTATTCTCTCCAACATCCAGCGCGGCGTATGGCCCTAGCGCTGGGTGATTAATCTGCTTTGGTGCCCTGCATCAAATCAAGCGGACACCCTGTGTTTGTTTGGCAGTGACCACAAGTCACTGCACGAATCTCTTTGTGTTTATGGCTTAGGTAAAAACTGAGTGCCGATGCTTTGCCCTGCGAACAGCTCAACGAGCTTTTCTGGGTAGCGCCATGTCGCTACTTCAATCGGACGACCTAAGTCATTCGCCGCTTCCAACGCTGCGTTGACTTTCACAATCATGCCATCGGTGATCACTTGGCCTTTGATCAGGCTTTGTGCTTTCTCTTCATCTAAGCTTTTGATGAGGTGGCCTTTACCATCCAGTACACCACTCACATCTGACAACAACACCAATTCTGCATCCAGTGCGCCAGCCACTGCGACCGCTGCTTGGTCGGCATTCACGTTCATCAACTGGCCGTCTTGCGTCAAGCCAATCGAGCTAATGATCGGCAGTGCGCCCGTCGCCAAAATCGCTTGCAACACGGTAGAATCGCCAGGTGATGCTTTGCCTACCGCGCCGAGTTCCGGATCCAACTCTTGAACCTGACACAAACCGCCATCGGCTAAGCTCAACCCTACTGCATTCAGGCCATCTTTAATCGCTTGCCCTTGCAGTAGCTTGTTGGCCGTACCAGCCAATGCACCCGCAATGACAGGAATTTGGTCATAAGGCGTCACACGTAGACCCTGTTTTTTGACCGTTTCAAGATTGAGCTTGGCCATAAGATCGTCCACTAAGTATCCGCCGCCGTGGACGATCACAATTCGTCGCTGCGCCTGAGTTTGGTAATTAGCGATGGCGCCAAACACTTGGCTGAGCGTCTCGGTGCAAGAAAGTGCCGCACCGCCTAATTTGATCACTAATGGCGTTTGATTGTTGTCTGTCATTACTCTTACCTCTACCGCTTGATGACTCAGTTTCAACCTTAACGATTGAGACTATACAAGGGCAGTTAACTCGGGATATCCGTAGTGGATGTTTAAACATTGCATCGCTTGACTCGATGCGCCTTTGAGCAAGTTATCAATCGCCGATACGACAATGATGTGCTCGCCCTGAACCTTCCAGCCAATATCGCAGAAAGGCGTGTTTTCGACGTTCTGAATCGAAGGCAGTGTCGTCGTGTGCAGACGAACGGCCGGTTTGTTCTGATAGGCGTTAGTAAACGCTTGTGCTACTTGCTCAGCCGTCACACCAGACGCTAGCTTCATAGTGATAGTCGCCAAAATCCCACGTTTAAAATTGCCCAGATGAGGAGTGAAGATCACATCGCAACCCAGATGCGTGGCAATTTCCGGTTGGTGGCGGTGAGTAAACACGCCATAAGGCTGAAGACTCACTTCACAAAAGCTGTTCGTCAGTGAGGCTTTGCGCCCCGCGCCCGACACACCACTTGTCGCATTGATGACTGGCCACTGAGTTGTATCAACTAACCCAGATTGCAATAGTGGCTTGATGGCAAGTTGTGACGCAGTGGGATAACAACCCGGCACCGCAATAAGCTGACTCTGTTTAATGCCTGGCTCATTCCACTCGGCAAGACCATAGGTAGCATTTTCTAGCAGCTGTTCGAACTGGTGCTCAAAACCATAGAACTCACTGTAGAAGCCCTCTTTTTTGACCCGAAAAGCGCCCGAGAGATCAAACACCTGGCAGCCTTGCTCAAGCAATGGCGCGGCTAAATCGTGGCTTACTTCATGGGCAGTCGCAAGAAAAACCACGTCGCTCTCTTTGCCAACCTTTGCCACGTCAACGAGCGGCTGCACTGGCTCGGTCACTAAACCTTGTAACTTGGGGTGCAGTGTCGCAATGCTCTTACCTGCATCGACGCTATTGGCGGACACATATAAACCTGCTAGCGTAAGCTCTGGGTGTTTTTGCACCATGAGCGCCAATTCTGCGCCTGTGTAGCCGCTGGCACCGATGATTGTGGTTTTTAGCATCTCGACATCCATAATTGGGTTAAAAACGCCACCCAAAGAGTGACTATAAATTTACAAACTTTAGCTTTTAATGGTTTTTTATTCATTAAAAGTGATTTATTATGTGTTTTACCTTCTTAATAGAATTATGTCAACAGGGAATGCGAACTAAATATGCAATTACCTAGCTTTATAGAGGTCTACCGCGGCCTTATTTCTACCTCATCCATCAGCTCGACTGACCCACGCTGGGATGAAGGCAATCAGCAAGTCATTGAAAAGCTCGCAGACTGGCTCAAAGACATCGGCTTTCAGGTCGAAGTCACGCAAGTCGAACCGGGCAAGTTCAACCTGATGGCAAAGAAAGGCTCAGGAGAAGGCGGCTTATTGCTGGCCGGACACAGCGATACGGTGCCATTTGATGAAGGACGCTGGAACTACAACCCTCACGCCCTAACAGAAGACAACAACCGTTTCTACGGCTTAGGTACAGCCGATATGAAAGGCTTTTTTGCCTTTATTATTGAAGCGGTAAAAAAGGTCGACTGGAGCAAACAAAGCAAACCGCTCTACATCTTAGCCACATGCGATGAAGAGACGACCATGCTCGGCGCTCGTCATTTCACTGAACACGCCCCGTTTAAACCGGACTACTGCATCATTGGCGAGCCAACCAGTTTAGTGCCTATTCGTGGCCACAAAGGGCACGTCGCCAATGCCGTGCGCGTGACCGGTAAATCGGGCCACTCTTCCGACCCTGCGCTTGGTGTCAACGCCATCGAGATCATGCATGAAGTGTTGTACGCGCTAATGCAACTGCGCGACAAACTGATCAAAGAGTATCATCACCCAGGGTTCGCGATTCCGAGCCCGACTCTCAATTTGGGTCACATCCACGGCGGCGACAGCGCCAATCGGATCTGTGGCTGCTGCGAGCTGCATTATGACGTGAGACCGCTGCCCGGTATCAGTTTGGATGGCCTCGACAACATGCTGCGCGGCGCACTGAAAGACGTCGAAACCAAATGGCCCGGCCGAATTGAAATCACGCCGCTGCATGAGCCGATCCCGGGTTATGAGTGTCAACATGATCACCCGTTTATTGGTGGTATGGAGTCCATTTGTGGCATGGACGCTGAAACGGTCAACTACTGCACCGAAGCGCCGTTTTTGCAGCAGTTATGTCCGACCTTGGTGCTTGGCCCCGGCTCGATTGACCAAGCCCACCAGCCCGATGAATTCCTCGCCTTCGATTTTATCGATCCGACCATCGATGTACTGTCAAAAGCCATGTACAAATACTGTTTCTAAAAACAGACACGTCGCTCTGCTCGGTGACTTTCCTCTCGAGCAGAGCAATCTTTCGTCGTTAGCCACTTCAAATGTAATTAAATTTCACCCATTTTCTCTGGGGTTGGATGCTTTTTGCCCATTGATATCGATTGCATAATATTTGCAAACTTTGCATGTGATAATTGACTCTAAGCGACATTTTTCGCTAGATTGTTGGCTTATCAAAAGAACAATGGATGTAATTTTTTTACAAGGCAGGACGACAATGAATGAGAAATACTCTGCTCTTCGAAGCAACGTAAGCATGCTCGGGCACTTGCTCGGCAACACCATTAAGGATGCTCATGGTGAAGCACTGCTCGATAAAGTAGAAACAATTCGTAAGCTTTCTAAATCTGCCCTCGCAGGCAACAAAGAAGACCGCGAGAGCTTGATTGAAGAGATCAAAAACCTGCCAAACGAGCAGTTAACTCCGGTTGCGCACGCGTTCAACCAGTTCCTCAACCTCACCAACATGGCGGAGCAGTACCATACGATTTCACGCCATTGTGATGAGCACGTGTGTGAGCCGGACGCCATCAACAGCTTGTTTGCCAAACTGAGCAATAATGAGATCAGCAAACTAGATACCGCTCAGGCTGTGCGCGATCTGAATATCGAATTGGTGCTCACGGCGCACCCGACGGAGATCACCCGTCGTACCATGATCAACAAACTGGTTAAAATCAACAAATGCTTGTCCAAGCTTGAGCTTGGCGACCTGTCCGCCAAAGAGCGCCAAAAGACCGAACGCCGCCTTGAGCAGCTGATTGCCCAAAGCTGGCATTCTGACACCATTCGTAAGCAGCGCCCAACTCCGCTCGATGAAGCGAAATGGGGCTTTGCTGTGGTTGAAAACTCACTGTGGGAAGCCGTGCCTGACTTCTTGCGTGAGCTTGACGACAAACTCACCGATTACCTTGGTGAAGGGCTGCCTATCGATGCTCGCCCTGTTCATTTTTCATCTTGGATGGGCGGCGATCGCGACGGCAACCCGTTTGTCACCCACACCATCACCCGTGAAGTCATGTTGCTTTCTCGCTGGAAAGCCGCGGATCTCTATCTCAGCGATGTCAACGAGTTGGTCAGTGAACTGTCCATGACGCGCTGCAACGACGCGGTGAGAGCACTCGCTGGCGATGATGAGCATGAACCTTACCGTGCCGTGCTCAAAGAGCTGCGTGAACTGCTGACCGACACCAAAGACATCCTTGATGCTAAGATCCATGGTCAGAAACTAGCAGTCAAAGCGCCACTGCAACGCATCGCACAGCTGTGGGATCCCCTCTACGCTTGCTACCAGTCACTGCATGAGTGTGGCATGGGCAAGATTGCAGATGGTTCACTGCTCGACACCTTACGCCGCATCAAAGCCTTTGGCGTGCACTTGGTACGTTTGGATATTCGTCAAGAGAGTACCCGTCATTCGGATGTCCTGTCAGAGCTGACGCGCTACCTGGGCATTGGCGATTACGACCAATGGAGCGAGCAAGATAAGATTGCGTTCCTGACCAATGAACTGGCGTCCAAGCGCCCACTTCTGCCACGCGATTGGGAACCCTCTGAACCTGTCAAAGAGGTACTCGACACCTGTAAGATCATTGCCGCTCAGCCTCGCGAAGCATTTGGCGCATACGTAATTTCTATGGCACGTACCGCCTCTGATGTTCTCGCGGTACACTTGCTGCTGCAAGAGTCGGGCTGCCCGTACCGTATGGATGTTTGCCCGCTGTTTGAAACGCTCGACGACCTCAATAACGCCGAAGCGGTCATCAAACAGCTGATGAGCATCGACTTGTACCGCGGATTCATTCAAAACCACCAAATGGTGATGATCGGCTACTCGGATTCCGCCAAAGACGCTGGCGTCATGTCGGCCGGTTGGGCCCAGTACCACGCAATGGAGTCCTTGGTCAAAGTGGCGGATGAGGAAGGCGTAGAGTTGACCCTCTTCCACGGTCGCGGCGGCACGATTGGCCGTGGCGGTGCACCGGCACATGCAGCGCTGCTGTCTCAGCCACCAAAGAGCTTGAAAGGCGGCCTACGCGTAACAGAGCAAGGTGAGATGATTCGCTTTAAACTCGGTTTACCTGAAGTGGCGGTCAACAGTTTCAACCTCTACGCGAGTGCAATTCTCGAGGCAAACCTGCTGCCACCACCAGAGCCGAAACAAGAGTGGCGCGATCTGATGAATGTGCTGTCTGAAGTGAGCTGTGAAGCCTATCGTGGCATTGTACGCGGCGAACCAGACTTCGTGCCTTACTTCCGTCAAGCAACGCCAGAGCTGGAGCTTGGTAAACTACCACTGGGCTCTCGCCCAGCTAAGCGTAATCCGAACGGCGGTGTAGAGAGCCTACGTGCGATTCCTTGGATTTTCTCTTGGAGCCAAAACCGGCTCGTACTACCGGCATGGCTAGGCGCAGGTGAAGCGATTCAATACTCCGTCGACAAAGGGCACCAAGCACTACTGGAAGAGATGTGTCGTGAATGGCCATTCTTCTCAACCCGTCTTGGAATGCTCGAAATGGTCTACAGCAAGTGTAATATCGACATTTCTCGCTACTACGATGAACGCCTAGCAGATCCTGAGCTGCTGCCTCTCGGCGATCGCCTACGTGCACAGCTACAAAAAGACATCAAAACCGTACTGAATGTCGAAAACAACGAGAACTTGATGCAGAGCGACCCGTGGGGACAAGAGTCCATTCGCCTGCGCAATATCTATGTTGAGCCATTGAACATGCTGCAAGCAGAGCTGCTCTATCGTACGCGTCAAACTGACGAGCCATCGGAAGAGCTTGAAGAAGCCTTAATGCTCACCATCGCAGGTATTGCGGCAGGCATGCGTAACACCGGCTAAGCCTAGCGCACAAAATTTGGGCGCTCACCGCCCCATTAAACCTAAAAGGCCGATAGTCATCTATCGGCCTTTTTTATTATAAAACAAATACTAACGAGGAAAATGAGCTACGACACTGCGCCGAAATAGCGTCAAATATTGTATGGAATACCAAAAATACAATTTTTCAGGCATAATATTTCTAAGTTAGGACAAAATAACTCACCATTAAAAATAAAAAACTACAGGTAAAAATCTATTGAGTCTTTTATCAGTTTTTTAGGCAACATTGTCCTTCTATTCTACTTTATGCTTATTATTTAGATATACTACTCAGCCATCGCAAGTGACTATAACAACACCAGCTTGCGTATCGATAGTATATCGACCTAGGTGATAGATGGCTTTTTAAGGTGACATGGCCAACACATTGTTGGCGCCGCTTGACAAAAGAATTCGTGCCAAAGAAGCACACACAAGATTAAGCGGTTGTATTTTGAAGTTTATTGACCATTTGGATTGAAGACATGTCATTACCACACGTTATTTTAACGGTCCTGAGCACTCGTGATGCGACGGGCTACGATATTACCAAAGAATTTTCTGCCACTATCGGCTACTTTTGGAAAGCAAGCCACCAGCAAGTCTACCGCGAACTGAACAAAATGGCGCAAAACAATCTTGTGACCTGTGTTCTCGAGCCTCAAGAAGGCAAACCCGATCGTAAAGTGTACTCCATTACCGATGCCGGCCGTACTGCATTAGGTGAGTGGTTTGATCAACCGACCGCGCACCCTACGGTACGTGATGAGTTCTGTGCAAAGTTGATGGCGTGTGCTATCCAACCCTCTGCACCGTTTCGCACTCAGCTCGCTGAGCTCATCGATGAGTCACGCAAGCTAGTCGCGCACTACCAAGAAATCGAGAGCGGTTACTACTCAACGCCTGCGACCCTAGACAAGCAGCAACGTCTAGAGCGTCTCACGCTGCGTCGTAATCTTCTGATTCGTCAAACTTGGATTGATTGGGCAGAAGAAGTGCTCGCTGAGTTGAACGACATGGCGTAATAGCCCTGACTTAACCGTATTAGGTTGAAAGAGACAAAAAAGTCAGCGTGATGCTGACTTTTTTCTTTTCTCGGCTAAGTGGCAAACATAACATCGTGGCAAACATAGCCTCGTGGTAAACATAGCATCAAAGCGCTCACGACTTAGATCCCATCACCACCAATGAAGCTTTGTGACTTGCCATTGAACTGTTGGTCCATATCCAAAGAGGGCTTATCGGTTTTCGGTCGACCAACAATTTTGGCTGGCACACCCGCAACCGTCGTGTGTGGCGGCACAGGCTGAAGGACAACGGAACACGAACCAATCTTCGCCCCTTCACCCACTTCAATATTACCCAGTATTTTCGCCCCGGCGCCAATCATTACACCTTCACGAATTTTCGGGTGACGATCCCCGCACTCTTTACCGGTACCACCCAAGGTGACGTCTTGCAAAATGGAGACATCATCTTCGACCACCGCTGTCTCACCGATGACGATACCGGTCGCATGATCGAGCATGATGCCGCGACCGATTCTCGCTGCTGGGTGAATATCGACCTGACACGCAACAGAGATTTGGTTTTGCAAATAGGTGGCGAGCGCCATGCGCCCTTGCTTCCAAAGCCAGTTGGCAACACGGTAGCCTTGCAGGGCGTGATACCCCTTTAAGTACAGCAGCGGCATGGAGTACATAGAGACTGCAGGGTCGCGGTTGACCGTCGCACAGATATCACAGGCCGCCGCGGCAGTAATATTGGGATCGGAGTTAAAGGCTTCCTCAACCACCTCTCGCACCGCCATAGCAGGCATTGAAGCCGTATTGAGTTTGTTGGCCAAAATATAACTCAGCGCCGCCGCTAAACTGTCATGCTTAATGATGGTCGCATGATAGAAGCTGGCGAGCATCGGCTCTTGCTCAGAGAGCTCACGCGCTTCTCGAACAATGGTCTGCCAGACTTTCTGTTTCTCACAATGTTTCATGTTACTTGCTCGTCCCTAATTCTCCCTGGCCTTACATGAGTAAGGTGTGCACCTTATGAGTCACCTCATGACGCTTATGCTTCGGCTTTCTTATCACGCGCCAGCAAATCTTGCGCGGCTAGGCGTGCGTCCTTCCCTTGATACAATACTTGATAAATTTGGTCAACAATCGGCATCTCGACACCGACACGCTCAGCGAGTAAGAACACCTCTTTGGTGTTACGATAGCCCTCAACCACTTGGCCAATCTCTTGCTGCGCCGTGTCGACATCTTTGCCTTGACCCAGTGCCAATCCAAAACGGCGATTGCGCGATTGGTTGTCCGTACAGGTCAACACCAGATCGCCTAAACCCGCCATGCCCATAAAGGTCTCGGCTTGCGCACCTAGCGCCGCGCCCAATCGGCTCATCTCCGCTAAGCCACGGGTAATCAGCGCGGTTCGCGCATTAGCACCAAAACCGATACCGTCGGACATGCCTGCGCCAATCGCGATGACGTTTTTCACCGCGCCGCCAAGCTGCATACCGATAAAGTCACTGTTGGCATAGACTCGGAAGGTTTTGCTGCAATGAATTTTCTCTTGCAGATCTTTCACAAACTCGGCATCCGGCGAAGCCACAGAAATCGCCGTCGGCATCCCCATCGCGAGCTCTTTTGCAAAGGTCGGCCCAGAGAGCACAGCAAGGGAATATTGATCGCCAATCACATCGTGGGCGACATCTTTCAGCAATCGACCGGTTTCTGGCTCTAGCCCTTTGGTCGCCCAGCAGATGCGAGTGTCTGAGCGCAAATAGGGCTTAACACTGTTCAACACCAGACCAAATACGTGGCTTGGCACCACCACAAGGAGATCTCGACTGGCACTGACGGCTTTCTCTAAGTCCGTCTCAATGATCAAGCTGTCTGGAAAAGCGATGCCGGGTAAAAATTCTTCGTTGGCGCGTGCGGCTTCAAGACGCGCCATGTGCTCAGGCTCGTGCCCCCATAGCACAACATTGGCACCGTTACGTGCCAACGAAATGGCCAGCGACGTGCCGTATGAGCCTGCGCCGAGTACGGTCATAGAGATTGAACGACCATACGCATTTTGGGATTGTGTGTCTGTCATGGTTCCGCCTAGTTGTCCTGCTGCGTGACTAGAATCTAGTGGTCAGCGTTCGTTTTGCCAACCGCTGAACACAAGATTCTCAAACAAAAAATGCACAGCGCATCGTGATGAGATGCTCTGTGCATTTCGCTAAGGTTGCGTCAGAGCGAAGATTACGCCTGAGCTTCACCCTCACCTTGCTGAGCTTGTTGCTGTAGGTAGTTCATGAACAACGCATCAAAGTTCACTGGCGCTAGGTTCAATTGTGGGAACGTGCCTTTCACCACCAAGCTTGAGATGGTTTCACGCGCGTAAGGGAATAGGATGTTCGGGCAGAATGCGCCTAGGCAGTGCGCCAATTGACCCGCTTCCATTTTCTCAGCCGTGAAGATACCACCTTGCTGAACTTCACAAAGGAATGCTGTGTCGTCTGCGTTCTTCACTGTCACGGTAAGACGAAGCACGACTTCGTAAACACCTTCACCTAGCTCACGGCTTTGCGTGTCGAGATCCAGCTTAACATCTGGGTTCCACTCTTTTTGGAACATGGTTGGTGAGTTCGGTGCTTCAAATGATACGTCTTTTAGGAAGATACGTTGAATTGCGAAGTTTTGAGCTTCTTGTTGCGGTGCTGCTTCAGCCATGGTTCAAATCCTTTCATAGAAAATAGTCTGCCAAGAGACTAACCGAGAGATATGACGCTGACTCGATTTCCACGTTAAATCGTGGCTCTGTTCACATCTCTCTTGAATAAACGCCGATTTTTCAATCAGCGCTCAATGAATTACTTTTTGCCTTTAACCAGAGGTAGGTTCGCTTCACTCCAAGCAATCAAACCGTTTTTGAGAAGATTCACGTTCTCAAAGCCCGCTTTTGCTAGAAGATTCGCGCTTTCTTGCGCCGTCTGACCTGTTTTGCATACTACGATGATTGGGTCGGATTTGTGGTTTTCAAGAGCGCCAAAGCTGCCCGCTTTGATGTCTGATGGCAAAATGTGAACTGCATCCGTGATGTGGCCTTTGCGGAACTCATCTTTTGAGCGGATATCAACCACCACACCGTTTTCACGGTTCATTAATTGAGTCGTTTGCGCTGCCGTGATCTCTTTGTAGGCCGCGGTAGTGGATTTCACGATGTTCATGATAAGGGCAACCAATAGACCCGCCCATACCAAAGAGAGAATCATGTTCTGTTGAAAAAATGCGATGTACTCTTGCATGTCCTGTGCTCTTCGATTTTGGAACTGTACAACGGATGGACAGCCCCCGACTAAAATTCAGCTTGGGAGTATAACGAGGATGATGGGACGGCGCGAGTCAAAAGCGCTCAGAATAAGAATCTGTTGCACATTTCTCGACAAAGACGCCTCTTCTCGCCACGCCATATTGCGCCCCTTGCCTTATGCGCGCGTCACGGGGAAGGCGATAACCTGTTCGATATGCTCAAAGCCTAATGCTAGCATGATCAAACGATCCACCCCTAGCGCCACCCCTGCACACTCAGGCAAACCCGCCTCTAGCGCTGCGATTAAATGGCCGTCCATCGGCTGAACCGGCAAGCCCATCTGCTGGCGTTTCTGGTTGTCTTGCTCAAAACGCGCTTGTTGCTCTTTGGGGTTATCCAATTCGTGGAATCCGTTAGCGAGCTCTATGCCGCGAAAATAGACTTCAAAACGATCCGCAACCCGTTCATCGGTCGGATTAATTTTCGCGAGCGCCGCTTGCGTCGCTGGGAAGTCGTACACAAAAGCAGGACGAGTCTGACCAATCTTGGCTTCCACACCGACACTAAACAGCAGTTGCAACAGCGTATCTCTGTCTTGCTCTGGCTGAGCAATATCCGCCAGCCCCAAGGTGGCAGCGGCGACTTTGAGCTCTTCCATGCTCGCGCTTAACGGACACACACCAAGCACTTGCAAGAAGGCGTTTTGGTAGCTCATTCGCTCAGCCGGCGCCACGTTTAGGACCTGCTGCAACAAATCGTCCATCTCATCCATCAATTGGTGATGGTCAAAACCCACCCGGTACCACTCCAACATGGTGAACTCCGGATTGTGGTAGCGGCCGCTCTCTTCGTTACGAAATGCCTTGTTGATCTGATAAATCGAACCACTACCCGCAGCCAATAAGCGTTTCATGTGAAACTCAGGACTGGTCATTAAATAGAGCGCTTGCCCATCGGCATAGCCAGGACCGACAAACTGAGTTTGAAAGGTGTGCAAGTGAATGTCTGTCACCGTCGCTTGACTCATCGCCGGAGTATCCACCTCCATGACGCCTCGGTCAGCGAAAAATTGGCGTAGGGTTTGTAATACGTGAGCACGCTGTTTCAGCGCTGCGATCGATGCGGTCGGTTGCCAGTTCAAAGCTCTATTCTCTTGAAGTGATTTGCTGCGCAACGTATCACAAAGCCCAACAAGGGTTAAGCAGGCTATCACCGCCCTCATTGATAGCCCACTCATCCCCAACCCTAAGTCGCCGTGATAACTATCACATATCCTAGATTTTTTATGCTCTTATGTGCACTACCGGAGCAAAAACCTAAATACATCAATTTTTCCCTAGAGTGGCTCTTCTACACTACCCCTACCACTTTTGGGGCTTCCCAAAGCAACAATAACAAGCGGAATCATCCGCACTTTCACACTGGAGGATAACTGTGCAAACCATTACCACAGATATCGCAGTCATCGGCGCCGGCGGCGCTGGTCTGAGAACTGCTATTGCAGCAGCTGAAGCAAATCCCGATTTAAACATCGCTTTGATTTCAAAAGTCTATCCTATGCGTTCCCACACGGTTGCTGCAGAAGGTGGATCAGCCGCAGTTATCAAGGATGAAGACAGCCTAGACAACCACTTCAACGACACCGTGGGTGGGGGTGACTGGCTTTGTGAACAGGACGTCGTTGAATACTTTGTTGAAAACGCCACGCGCGAAATGATCCAGATGGAGCAATGGGGTTGCCCTTGGAGTCGGAAAGAAAACGGCGAAGTCAACGTGCGCCGCTTTGGCGGTATGAAGGTCGAGCGAACCTGGTTTGCCGCGGATAAAACTGGCTTCCACATGCTGCACACCCTGTTCCAAACCTCGATGAAATACAACAACATCAACCGTTTTGATGAGTATTTTGTCGTTGACTTGTTGGTGGATGACGGTGAAGTGCAAGGTCTGATTGCCATTCATATGTCGGAAGGGGAGCTGGTCACCATCAAAGCCAAGTCTGTGGTACTGGCCACGGGCGGTGCGGGTCGTGTGTATCACTGTAATACCAACGGCGGTATCGTGACAGGCGATGGCATGGCGATGGCGTATCGTCATGGTGTGCCACTGCGTGATATGGAGTTCGTGCAATACCACCCAACCGGTCTACCTGGTACCGGTATCCTCATGACCGAAGGTTGTCGTGGTGAAGGCGGGATCATCGTCAATAAAAACGGTTACCGCTACCTGCAAGATTACGGCATGGGACCAGAGACACCGGTGGGTCAGCCGAAGAACAAATATATGGAACTCGGGCCACGCGACAAAGTATCCCAAGCGTTCTGGCATGAGCAGCAAAAAGGCAACACCATCAAGCACCCACTCGGTGATGTGGTCCACCTTGATTTGCGCCACCTCGGTGAAGAGTACCTCCAAGAGCGCTTGCCGTTCATCTGTGAACTGGCCAAAGCCTACGTTAACGTTGACCCAGCCAAAGAGCCCATCCCAATTCGTCCAACGGTTCACTACACCATGGGCGGGATCGAAACCAATGGCCAGTGTGAGACACGCATCAAAGGCCTATTTGCGGTCGGTGAGTGTGCGTCTGTTGGTCTGCATGGCGCAAACCGCTTAGGTTCAAACTCCCTGGCTGAGTTTGTTGTGTTTGGCCGCGTGGCGGGCGAGCAAGCCGTGCAGCGCGCCGCCGAGTTCAAAGGTTGGAATGACGCCGCGATTGACGCGCAAATCAAAGAGGTGGAAGCCCGTATTCAAGCCCTAATGAATCAAGAGGGTGACGAAAACTGGGCAGATATTCGCACGGAAATGGGCCACACCATGGAAGCGGGCTGCGGCATCTATCGTCAAGAAGATCTGATGCAAGCAACCATAGATAAAATCACCGAGCTCAAACAGCGCTACAAGCGTATTGGCATCAAGGACAAAGGTAAGGTGTTCAACACCGATCTGCTCTACGCCATCGAAGTGGGTTACGGCCTTGAAGTGGCGGAAGCCATGGTGCATTCGGCGATTTTGCGTAAAGAGTCTCGCGGAGCCCACCAGCGTCTTGATGATGGCTGCACAGAGCGCGATGACGTGAACTTCCTTAAGCACTCCCTCGCCTTCTATCAAGCGGATGCAGCGCCAAGCATCGACTACAGTGATGTCACCATCACCAAGTCACAGCCAAAAGCACGCCTCTACGGTGAAGCCGCTGAAAAAGCCGCCGCACAAGAAGCCGCCGAGAAAAACGCAGAGGAGAAAGCCTAATGTCAGCCAACCGCATTCAAAAAGTCGACATTCTGCGTTATGACCCAGAAACCGACAACGAACCGCACTTTGAAACCTTCCAAGTGCCGTTTGATGAAACCATGTCCATCCTTGATGCGATTGGTTACGTCAAAGACAACTTAGACAAAGAGCTCTCTTACCGCTGGTCCTGCCGCATGGCGATTTGTGGCTCTTGCGGCATCATGGTCAATGGTGTGCCCAAACTGGCGTGTAAGAGCTTTCTGCGTGACTACCCAAATGGCGTCAAAATCGAGCCGTTGGCAAACTTCCCTATCGAAAAAGATTTGATTGTCGATATGACGCCATTCATTGAGCGTCTTGAAGCCATCAAGCCTTACATCATAGGAAACGACCGTAAACCCGAAGACGGCACTAACCTACAGACGCCTGAGCAAATGGCCAAATACAAGCAATTTGCTGGCTGCATCAACTGTGGTTTGTGCTACGCCGCCTGCCCTCAGTTTGGTCTTAACCCTGAGTTCATTGGCCCTGCGGCCCTCACCTTGGCGCATCGTTATAACCTCGACAGCCGCGACAACGGTAAAGCCGAGCGCATGGCGCTGATCAACGGTGACAATGGCGCATGGGGCTGTACCTTCGTCGGCTACTGCTCAGAAGTGTGTCCGAAGAGCGTGGATCCTGCGGCGGCGGTGAACCAAGGCAAAGTCGAATCCTCGATGGACTTCGTGATTGCTATGTTAAAGCCTGACGGCACACCTGCAAAAGAGGAGGCATAAGGATGAGTAACCGTAAACCTTACGTTCGTGAAGTGAAACGCACCTGGTGGAAAGATCATCCGTTTTACCGCTTCTACATGTTGCGAGAAGCAACGGTGTTGCCTTTGGTGCTGTTTACTCTGTTCCTCACCATCGGATTGGGTTCGCTGGTCAAAGGCCCAGAAGCGTGGCAAAGCTGGCTTGGCTTTATGGCAAACCCAGTGGTCATCGCCATCAACATTGTGGCGTTGGCTGGCAGTTTACTGCATGCCCAAACCTTCTTTAGCATGATGCCGCAAGTGATGCCGATTCGCTTAAAAGGCAAACCCGTTGATAAAAAGATCGTCGTTCTCACTCAGTGGGCAGCGGTGGCGTTTATCTCTCTCGTCGTCCTCGTGGTGGTGTAAGGAGCCGTAATCATGAATTCAAATTTCAACGTTAACAGAGCCCCTAAACGCAGTGATGAGCCAGTATGGTGGGGGCTATTTGGCGCTGGCGGTACTTGGTTCGCGATGATCACCCCTGTGACTATTTTGGTCTTAGGTGTGCTGGCCCCGCTGGGCATCATCAGCGCAGACGCATTGAGCTATGATCGTGTATCCGAGTTTGCCACCAGCATCATCGGTGCGCTGTTTATCATCGGCACTCTGGCTCTACCCATGTGGCATGCCATGCACCGTGTCCATCACGGCATGCATGATCTTAAAATCCATGCGGGTGTCGTCGGCAAAATTGCCTGCTACTTCTTCGCAGCCCTTATCTCAGCGTTGGCGGTGATTTTTATCTTTATGATCTAAGCCTCCGTCTATTAAAAATAGAAAGCCCGCTCAACTGAGCGGGCTTTGTTTATCTTGTGCCTCGTTTGTGAGTGTCTATCGCACTTACAGAATAAAGCGGCTGAGATCTTCGTCTTCGACAAACTCACCCAAGCGCGCTTTCACGTATTGCGCATCAATCACCAGCTTAGAGCCTGCCTTGTCGGTCGCTTCAAAGGAGATTTCATCCATCAAGCGCTCCATCACAGTGTGAAGACGGCGTGCACCGATGTTCTCGGTGGTTTCATTGACCGTCCATGCCGCTTCTGCAATCTGGGTGATACCCTCTTCGGTGAACTCAATGTCAACGTCTTCGGTTTTCATCAACGCGCAGTATTGCTCGGTCAGTGATGCTTTAGGCTCCGTTAGGATGCGCTTAAAATCGTGGCTAGAGAGTGCCTCCAGCTCGACACGAATCGGTAGACGACCTTGTAGCTCTGGAATCAGATCCGATGGCTTCGCCACTTGGAAAGCGCCCGATGCAACAAACAGAATATGATCGGTTTTGACCATACCGTGTTTGGTCGAGACCGTGCTGCCTTCAATCAACGGCAGTAAATCACGCTGTACACCTTCACGAGACACATCCGGGCCAGAGCTTTCGCCGCGCTTACAGATTTTATCAATCTCATCGATAAACACGATGCCGTTGTTTTCGACGTTAAAGATCGCTTGCTCTTTGAGCTCTTCTTGATTGACCAGCTTCGCGGCTTCTTCTTCGGTCAACGCTTTGAACGCATCTTTAATTTTCAGCTTACGCTTCTTCTTAGTATCACCGGCTAAGTTGGCGAACATGCCTTGAAGCTGATTGGTCATCTCCTCCATGCCAGGAGGCGCCATGATCTCGACGCCCATTTGCGGCGCAGCGACATCAATCTCAATCTCTTTATCGTCAAGTTTGCCTTCACGGAGTTTTTTGCGAAACACTTGACGAGTATTCGACGAACTCTCGTCTTGCTGCTCATTCTGGCCCCAAGCATCGCGTGCTGGCGGCAATAGCGCATCAAGAATGCGCTCCTCGGCTTGCTCCTCGGCGCGGAACTTCACTTTTTCCATCGCCTGTTGGTGTGTCATTTTAACCGCGACATCGGTCAAATCACGAATGATGGTCTCCACCTCTTTGCCCACGTAGCCCACTTCCGTGAACTTAGTGGCTTCAACTTTGATGAAGGGCGCATTGGCTAACTTGGCTAAGCGACGGGCAATTTCAGTTTTACCCACACCCGTTGGCCCTATCATCAGAATGTTCTTCGGTGTTACTTCGCTGCGCAAGCCTTCTTCTAGCTGCATACGACGCCAGCGGTTACGGAGCGCGATCGCCACAGAGCGTTTTGCGTTTTCTTGGCCAATGATGTGGCGATTCAGTTCGTGGACGATTTCGCGAGGAGTCATTTCAGACATAATTGAATTCCTTAAATGTAGTGACCACTATCTTGCTTTTTACTTCGCAGCGCTGTGCGGGATTTCTAGTTCTTCGATAGTGTGGTGATGGTTGGTGAACACACAGATATCACCCGCAATTTTGAGCGACTTTTCCGCGATGTCACGGGCGTCGAGTTCGGTGTTTTCGAGCAGCGCCGTCGCTGCCGCTTGCGCAAAGTTGCCCCCAGAACCAATCGCGATCAAATCGTTTTCTGGCTGCACCACATCACCATTACCGGTAATGATCAACGATGCCGTCTCATCAGCGACGGCCAACAAAGCTTCAAGCTTGCGCAGCGCACGGTCACTGCGCCAATCTTTGGCCAGCTCAACCGCCGCTTTGGTCAAATGACCTTGGTGCATTTGCAACTTACTTTCAAAACGTTCGAACAAGGTAAACGCGTCGGCTGTACCACCGGCAAATCCCGCAAGTACCTTGTTGTTGTACAAACGGCGAACTTTACGTGCGTTGCCTTTCATCACGGTGTTACCCAGTGATACTTGTCCATCACCAGCAATGACGACTTTGTTGTTACGACGTACGGATACAATGGTAGTCACGGTGGGGCCTCATACTTTATTCATTTGGATGTTAGTCTTTATATGAGGCTATGAAAAACAGAATTCAAGGGTAGAAAAGACATCGCCCCGACAAGAAGGCGGGGCGATGTTTTGACTTTGAACGCATTAGACGTGGGCGTTTATTGTGCTTCTTTCCAAATCGCACAAGGCTCGATCTTGGCGCGCTGTAACTTGTGCTTGTCACGCTCTGCGTCACGCTTAAATTTGTATGGGCCAAGCACCACGCGATACCAACTGCTGTCTTCTTTTTTGCGAATTTTGCTGTTGATGCCTTGGAAAGCAATATCCAACTTACGCGCTTCAGCTTGCTGCGCGGTTTTGTACGCGCCGCACTGCATGATGTAGGGAATCTCAGACACCACCAGCTCTTTGGCTTTCACTTCCACTTCACGACTCGGCAACGACTCGACATAGTCCCATTTCTCTTCTGGCGGAGGAGGGAGAGTTTGGCTGCTTTTCGCTTTGGGTTTCGGGGTAGGCTTCGCGGGTTGAACCACCGGCGCAGGCGGCTCAGGGTCGCTACTAAGTAGATACAACCCATAACCGAACGCCGAGACCAATACGATGGCCAACAAACCACTGCGCCACGGTTTCTTGCGGCGCGGGGCGGCTTTTTTAGTCGGCTTACGGCTACTGCCGCGCTTTACGTAATCTCTATTCGCCACAACTGATTATCAAACCATTTAATACAACTGCTCGCTATGTTAAAGCAGATTTGTGTGTGAGGACAGACCGGAATTGGAAGCGGCTCAGCAAAACTGGCCGCAAAGTGGCGCGGCCAGCGCGCCCGGCGGCTCAATGACCGTTCAAGTCGTCTAGAGGACGCGCGGCGGCGCGGCGCTATCTCGAATCACCAGTTCTGTTTCGAGCAGTCGAGAGCCGGCACGCACGTCGTGGCCACGGAGGATCTCAAGCATCATCAGCATCGCCTGACGCCCGATTTCATAACGCGGCTGAGAAATCGTCGTGAGTGGTGGATCGCAGTATTGCGCAAACTGAATGTCATCAAAACCCACAACCGATAGATCTTGTGGCACGCGAAGTCCGAGCTTTTTCGCTTCCTGAATCGCGCCAATCGCCATCATATCATTGTGACAAAAAACCGCTGTCGGCGGCTCAGATAAGGCCAACAACTGACGAATCGCCTTCGCACCATCTTCAAATGTGAAGTTGCCTTCTGCGCAATAGTGTTCGTTCATCGTTAGGCCTGCGCGGCGCAACGCTTGTTGATAACCCTGGTGACGGAACTGACACAGTAGAGCACTCTCAGGCCCCGAAATCTGCGCGACACGGCGATGCCCCATCTGAGTCAGGTAGTTGACCGCTTCAAATGCGGAAGTGAGGTTATCAATATGCACGGTGGGCAACTCTAACTCAGGCGCAAACTCGCAGGCCATGACCATCGGCGGCAGATTCTTTTGTTCTGCCTTGCTAACATCAAACGGTAAATCCGTACCGAGCAGCAGCATGCCATCGGCCTGCTTAGTGAATACCAAGTTCACAAAAGAGCTTTCACGCTTTCTTTGTTGGCCGCTGTCCCCAAGCAATACGATGTAACCGTGCTCCATAGCCGCATCTTCAATGCCACGAATGATTTCGGTGTAATAGGGATCGCAAATGTCTGGGATGATCGCGATGATGGTCTTTGATTCGTTTCTACGCAGATTGCGCGCCAGCGAGTTGGGTGAGTAGCCAGCTTCAAGCACCGCCTCTTCGACGCGTTTTCTCGTCGCAGAAGAGACTTTCTCGGGATTCATCAACGCCCGTGATACCGTCGCCGTCGACACTCCCGCAAGCTGGGCAACATCCTTCATTGTCGCCATAAGTTATTAACCCTCTTAATTAAAGATGTAGCGCTTTAGCCACCTAAACCTTGTTGCCTTGATCATAGCGTCTGGTGTGGTGATGACGGGGTCAATCCTGCACCGCTTATGATGATGGTAGGCTGATGCCCACTCTTATTGGCAGCGAAACGCAATCGTTTGGCTCTTGCCAAGGTTCGCTTCGCCTATCCCTTTCCAAACAACTAGTTTATTCATTTCGAAACAGAAAGTTACGGGATATTTAACAAAACCCGAACTATAAAAGAGAGCCAGATCACAAATAAATGAAAAAGAACGAAATCAGCTCACAGCGCCTATCGTCCCTGCCCTTATTTAAACTAATCGGCGTGTTAGCTCAAGTCTTGAGGCTCGATATCGACCGACCAACGGACCTTTTTCGCGCTCGGCAGCAACTCGATAGCCGGCTTAGCACTGGCCAGCAGCTTTTGCATTAACGAGCGCTGCTCGGTTTGCAGCAGTAATTGCCAACGGAACTTACCCGCACGTTTGGCAAGCGGGGCGGGTGTCGGGCCCAGCACCATGCAGCCGGAATCAAACAGAGGGTGGGATTCTAAAGTAAAGCGGACTTGGCGTAGGAACTCTTCCACCAGCTCAGATTGGTTCGCTTCCGCACGAAACAGCGTTAAAAACGAATACGGGGGCAACGCCGCCAGTTTTCGCTCTGCTAAGGCCACTTCGGCGAAGTCCCGATAACTCTTTTTCAACAGTGCTTGCAATAGGCTGTGCTCTGGGTGGTGGGTTTGCAACAACACTTCACCGGGTTTGCTGGCACGCCCCGCTCGGCCTGCCACCTGAATGAAGAGCTGGGCTAAACGCTCAGAGGCTCGAAAGTCGCTGCTGTAGAGTGAGCCATCGACATCCAACAGCGCCACCAGCGTCACATCCGGGAAATGGTGCCCTTTGGCGAGCATTTGCGTGCCGATCAGAATCTGATATTCACCGCGTCGAATGGCGCTTAACGCCTCTTCTAGGCTGCCTTTGCGCCGCGTGCTGTCGCGGTCAATACGAATGGTTTTCTGCTCTGGAAAGAGCGTATGCAGTTGTTTCTCTAGCTGCTCGGTTCCCACCCCAACAGTGACCAGTTGAGTGGAACCACACCCTTGGCACTGGTGGATCGTCGGCTGCTGAGAGCCGCAGTGGTGACAGCGAATTTCGCTGCTGTGCTGATGGTAGGTGTAGTAGGCGTCGCAGCGCTTGCATTCCGCGATCCAGCCACATTCGTGACACATCAGAGCCGGGGAAAAGCCGCGTCGATTTAAAAACAGCATCACCTGATTGCCTGCGTTGAGGTGCTTGCGCATTTGAGCGATCAGTGGCGCAGAGAGGCCCCCCTCTAAATAGAGCCCTTTGACGTCAATCACTTGATTGGTGGTGGGCACCGCACTGCCTGCTCGGCGAGACAAATGCAGATGATGATATTTGCCAGACAGCGCATTGTGCAGCGTTTCTAACGCGGGCGTTGCTGAACCAAGCACAATCGGGATCTGCTCTTTGTTGGCGCGCATGACCGCCACATCGCGCGCATGGTAGCGCAAGCTATCTTGCTGCTTGTAAGAGCTATCGTGCTCTTCATCGACAATAATAATGCCCAGATCAGCAAAAGGTGTCAGCAATGCAGATCGCGTCCCAATCACAATGCCGGCCACTTTATCGCGCGCGCACAACCAGGCATTGAGACGCTCGGTGTCATTCAATCCAGAATGGACTACCTCAATCGGCACGTTAAAACGCTTTCGAAAGCGATTGATGGTTTGCGGCGTCAGGCCGATTTCCGGCACCAACACCAAAGCCTGCTGACCCCGCTCGAGGACTGGCTTAATCATGTTGAGGTACACCTCGGTTTTACCTGAACCGGTCACCCCTTCGAGCAAAAAGCAGCCAAAACCGCTGAAACTGTTGACCGTCGCGATGGCGATCGCTTGCTCTTCATTCAGCTTTGGTTTCTCGACATCGGCTTCAATGTCAGCACCCCACTTAGCAAAATGAGGCTTACGCTCAATCGACTCAATCCAACCTTTGTCTGTCAACGCGCGCAGCACGCTAGTGCTGACCTCTTCATCAATAAAACGTTGGTGTGACGTCGGGCCGTGTTGCAGCATCTGCATCACTTTGGCTTGCTTAACCGCTCGGCCAAACCCATGCATCAACTGATCGCGTCCGGTTGGCGTCAGCTGCCATTCCACCACGGCGGTAAAGTCGGCCGGTTTTCCCTTACGCAGGGCGCTGGGCATCGCATTGGCTAAGGTTTCGCCAAGTGGATATTGGTAAAAGTGGCTGCACCAGTGCAACAAGGTATATAACGAGTCGGGCCAAACGGGTTGACTGTCGAGCACCTGCTTAATCGGCTTGATTTTGTCCATCGGCAGCGATGACTGCTGCACCAAGGCTGTCACGATACCGACTAAGGTTTGACGGCCAAAAGGCACAGACACGCGCCCACCGATCACTGGAAAAAGGTGTCCAGGGATTTGATAGTCAAACTGTTTATCTAGTGGTACGGGTAACGCGACTCGGGCGATGGTGGGTCTCATTCAGTCTTTCACTGCAGGTCGATGACGCGTTTAGTCTAAGGGAAAAGGCAGAGTGAGAAAAGCCAGCGCATCTCAGTGTCTGTATGAGGAGACGCGGGTAACACCACTTCGCGATAACATCCATGCGTCTCCCTCTCCTGAAGCGGCTAAAAAAGTAGCGATTTCTACCCCAAATCGGTTGATCCTAGGCGTACTATTCATTACTATATCGCGCCTTAGAGATATGGCTGCTCTGGCAGCGGTGTCCTAAATCCATTTTACATTAACTACGTGTGGTGTCCGGCTCTGAATCGGATAGCGACACGGCCTATATTGAGGTTACCCCATGAAAGCTGGAATCCACCCAGAATACAAAGCAGTAGCAGCAACTTGTTCTTGTGGCAACACATTTGAGTTCAAATCTACTCTAGACAAAGAATCAATCCACCTAGACGTATGTGACAAATGTCACCCATTCTACACTGGTAAGCAACGTATCGTTGATACAGGCGGCCGTGTAGATCGCTTCAACAAGCGTTTCGGTGCTCTATCAAGCGGTAAGAAGTAATTCCTTCTCGCGGATAGGAAAAAGGACGCTGCGGCGTCCTTTTTTGTTGCCAAAGATTTAGAGCAATTAACCTATTCACATTAAAACCCGCAGTCATATCTCTTTCTATCTGGTCTAATCTCCAGTCATTTCCCACATATTACCCTACTCGCTCGCATTCTAACCTAGGCAGCTTGACTCAGTTCCTCTAAAATGATTAACCCCCTTTGTGCTGAATCATTTTAACGAGTACCTATTTCTATGCCTGATGACCACCGTCAAGACCTGACCCCTGAAGAACAATTTCGCCAAAAAGCGCTCGACTACCATGCCTTTCCAAAACCAGGCAAGATCTCTGTCGAGCTGACCACCCAAGCAGAAACCGCGCAAGATCTCGCGCTCGCCTACAGCCCAGGCGTGGCCGAGCCGGTACGAGAGATCGCTCAAAACCCCGATAATGTCTATAAGTACACTGCAAAAGGCAATATGGTGGCAGTGATCTCCAACGGCACAGCGATTCTTGGCCTAGGTAATCTTGGCCCACTGGCATCAAAGCCCGTGATGGAAGGCAAAGCCCTGCTGTTTAAGCGCTTTGCAGGTTTGGACTCCATCGACATCGAAGTCAAACATCGCACGATCGATGAATTTGTCGACACGGTCGCCAACATCGCGGATACCTTCGGCGGCATCAACTTAGAAGACATCAAAGCGCCAGACTGCTTTGAAATCGAAAAACAATTAATTGAGCGCTGTGATGTGCCAGTCTTCCATGATGACCAACACGGTACCGCCATTGTGACGGCTGCTGGCATGCTCAACGCCATTGAGCTGCAAGGTAAAAAACTGGAAGACGCCGTGATTGTCTGTCTGGGTGCCGGCGCGGCAGCCATCGCTTGTATGGAACTGCTGATCAAGTGCGGCGCGATGCGCGAGAAAATTTACATGCTGGATCGCAAAGGTGTGATCCACACTCGACGTGATGATCTCAACGAATACAAACAACTGTTTGCCAACAACACCGACAAACGTACGCTGCAAGATGTCATCGATGGCGCCGATCTGTTCCTTGGCGTTTCTGGTCCTAACCTGTTATCGCCAGATGATCTTAAATTGATGGCCGACAAACCCATCGTGTTTGCCTGCTCTAATCCAGATCCTGAGATCAAACCTGAGCTCGCTCATGATGTGCGCAATGACCTCATTATGGGTACAGGTCGCAGTGACTACCCGAACCAAGTCAACAACGTACTTTGCTTCCCGTTTATTTTCCGTGGCGCACTGGATGTACGTGCTAGCGAGATCAACGATGAGATGAAGCTCGCTGCCGTAGCGGCCATCCGTCAACTGGCGAAGGAAGAGGTCCCTGCCAATGTTCTGACCGCCGCGGGTGTGGATTCACTCTCGTTTGGCCCAGACTACATTATTCCAAAACCGATGGACCCAAGACTACTCCCCCGCGTCGCCAAAGCGGTCGCGTTAGCCGCGGTAGAATCCGGGGTGGCACGCATTGAGCTGCCTGACCATTACATGGATATCGAGTAACCTTGACGCCCACTACCAGCCACGACCGTTGTCTCTGGCTGAGCAAAAACAACAAAGCCGCTGACGATGTCAGCGGCTTTTGCATTCAAATTCAGTGCAAAACAGGGCCAGCGTTAGTCGTCAAACGCCTCAAACTCAATCCCCATCTCCGTCATCAGCTTTTTCACTTCAGCGGGAATATCATCTGGACGGTCTTTACGCAAATCTTCATCCGTCGGTAATGGTTGACCTGTGTAAGCGTGCAAGAACGCTTCACACAACAACTCACTGTTGGTGGCATGACGCAGGTTGTTGATCTGGCGGCGCGTACGCTCGTCTGTTAATACCTTAAGGACTTTAAGTGGGATGGAGACCGTGATTTTTTTCACTTGCTCACTTTTCTTACCGTGTTCTGCGTATGGGCTAATGTATTCGCCATTCCAGTCTGCCATTGCGCACCTTTATATTTGCGTATGAGTGTTTAAACCACAATTTTAACGGTATTTATGGCTACAAGCAAAGACATATAGACGTCTAGAAGTGTTGACGTCTTAAAAAATGAGAAGTAAAGTGGTTGGCGATAGGAGTGAATCGGCCCAAACTGTGAGTGTGTCGCAGCACTACACCACATTGGGTGCCGGATACACCTGATAAGCAACAGGTATATCTCATTCCCTAAAACAAGTCACTACTGTTCGCAAGGAAAACGCTATGAGCACGCGCAAACCCGCCACCATCGCGGTACGTACTGGTATCGAGTCAGACACCCAACATCACGCTGTCGTTCCCCCTATTTATCTCTCGACCAATTATGGCTTTCCGGCGTTTGGTGAAGTGCCGAAATACGATTACACGCGTTCTGGTAACCCGAACCGTGGCCTGCTTGAAACGGCGCTGTATGAGTTAGAAGGTGGAGAAGGCGCTGTAGTGACCAATTGTGGCACCTCAGCGCTCAACCTTTGGGTCTCTGCGTTTGTCGGTCCAGATGATTTGATTGTCGCGCCACACGATTGCTACGGTGGCACCTATCGACTCTTCAATACCCGCGCGCAAAAGGGCGACTTCAACGTGTTGTTCGTCGACCAATCCGATGACGCAGCCTTGACCGCCGCCATCAACCAGAAACCCAAGCTTATCCTGTTGGAAACGCCATCAAATCCTTTGGTGCGTGTGGTGGATGTCGAGAAAGCCTGCCAGCAAGCGAAACAAGTCGGCGCACTGGTCGCGGTTGACAATACCTTCTTAACCCCGATTTTCCAGAAGCCACTCGAACTGGGTGCGGATTTCGTTATTCACTCAACCACCAAATACATCAACGGTCACTCCGATGTGATTGGCGGCGTGGTGATCACCAAAACCAAAGCGCACGCTGAAGAACTGGCTTGGTGGGGCAACTGCATTGGGGCCACCGGCACGCCGTTTGATAGCTACATGACGCTGCGTGGCATCCGCACGTTGGGCGCACGAATGAAGGTGCACGAACAAAGCTCGGCAAACATTCTCGACTTTCTGAAAACAGAGTCACTGGTTGGCCGCATCTATCACCCAAGCTTGCCGGATCACCCTGGTCATGACATCGCCAAGAAACAACAATCAGGCTTTGGTTCTATGCTCAGCTTCGAGTTCGCTGGCAGCTTTGAAGAACTGAAACAGTTTGTCGGTGAGCTGAAACTCTTCTCGCTTGCAGAATCGCTAGGCGGCGTAGAAAGCCTCATTTGTCACCCAGCGTCAATGACCCACCGTGCGATGGGCGAAGAGGCGTTGGCCGAGGCAGGTGTCTCTCAGCAACTGCTGCGTCTGTCTGTCGGTCTTGAAGATGCCGATGACCTGATTGACGATCTCAAGCAAGCCTTTAACTGTGTGAAGGAGTCCGCGTAATGACGACATCGCGTCAACTGCATAAATTTGGTGGTAGCAGCTTAGCGGATCCGGAGTGCTACCGCCGGGTAGTCACCATACTCAAAGAATACTCTGGCAGCGATGATCTGATCGTTGTCTCAGCGGCCGGTAAAACCACCAATCATTTGATTGAATTTACCGAAGCGCTCTATAAAGACGGCCGCCTTGCCCATGAAGCGTTGCAGTCGGTACGACAATTCCAAACAGGGCTTATCGAAGCCTTGATTGACAGTGACGACGAACAAGCGCACATGCTGGCGACGCTCAAAGACGAGTTCACCACCCTCGGCGAATTAAGCGCCCCGTTAAGCGAGGCGGAGCGAGCTGCGGTACTTGGCCACGGTGAAATGTGGTCCTCAAGACTGCTCGCCGCGCTATTGAATCAAGCGGGTTTACCAGCCATCGCGCAAGACTCTCGCACTTTCTTACGGGCAGAAACCGGCACGCAACCTGAAGTGGATCGTGGTCAGTCCTACCCACTACTGAAGGAAATTTTGGCGCAACACTCACAGCGTCGTCTGGTGTTTACCGGCTTTATGGCGCAAAACCAAGCAGGCCAAACCGTGCTGCTTGGCCGAAACGGATCCGATTACTCTGCCACCGTGATTGGCGCGCTCGCAGAGGTCAGTCGCGTCACGATTTGGAGTGACGTTGCTGGCGTATACAGCGCAGACCCTCGCCTTGTCAGTGATGCTTGTCTTCTGCCCCTATTGCGACTGGATGAAGCAAGTGAACTGGCACGCCTTGCCGCCCCCGTGCTGCATAGCCGTACCTTGCAGCCTGTCGCTCAAAGTACGATGGACTTACACTTGCGCTGCAGTTACGACCCTGAATCTGGCTCTAGCCGCATTGAGCGCGTCCTCGCCTCTGGGCGTGGTGCCAAGATCATCTCCTCACTCAATGACGTGTTGTTGATTCAGTTAAACTTCGCCTCTGGCCATGATTTCAATCGCATGGAAAAAGAAGTGCTGAGCAGTTTGAAACGCGCCCAACTTGAACCTCTAACTTATGAAGTCCAAGCGGATAAGCACTCATTACGCCTAGCTTATACCTCCGAAATTGCAGGGGGCGCTTTAGGCTTCTTACAAGATTCCGCCATTGCAGCAGAAATTAAACTCAAAGAGGGCTACGCCCTTGTCGCTGCGGTGGGCGCTGGTGTCACCAACAACGCCAACCACTGTTACGGCTTTTACCAGAAGCTCAAGTCATCGCCTGTCGAGTTCATCTCTGAATCTCGTTCCGGTCTCAGTTTGGTGGCTGTCTTACGCCGCACCGAAACCGAACCACTCGTTAAGGCGATTCACAACCAACTTTTCCAAGCACAAAAACGAGTCGGCATCGCCCTATGCGGCAAAGGCAACATTGGCTCCAGTTGGTTAACCCTGTTTGCAGAACAAAAAGCAGAGCTAGAAAAGCGTCGTGGAATGAGTTTTGAGCTCGTGGCGGTGATCGACAGCCAAACCTATTGGTTTAATGACCAAGGCATCGATCCTAGCGCGGTCAGTGAGCATTTCGATGAAGAGTCTATCCCTTATCAGCAAGGCGAGTGGATCCAGCGCCTCGGTGCGATTCAGGGCTATGACGATGTGGTCGTACTCGACGTGACGGCGAGTAAAGAGTTAGCTGAGCGCTACCTCGATATAGCCGAGCAAGGCATGCATCTTATCTCTGCCAATAAGGTTGCCGGCTCTGCCTCAAGTGCTTACTACCACCAAGTCCAAGATGCGTTTTCCAAAATAAACCGCCATTGGCTCTACAATGCCACCGTTGGAGCAGGCTTGCCGATCAACCACACTGTGCGCGATTTGCGTGAAAGTGGCGATGTCATCTATGCGGTCTCAGGGATTTTCTCTGGCACCCTCTCTTGGTTGTTCCAACAATATGATGGCAGCGTACCGTTTGCCGAGTTAGTCGATTTAGCGTGGCAGCAAGGCTTAACCGAGCCAGACCCTAGGCAGGATCTCGATGGCTCTGACGTAATGCGCA
>NZ_JCBDGH010000072.1:0-35437 GCF_059833955.1 Vibrio sp. R15-SG3-ISO1A | reverse complement strand
GCTTGTCCCTCTCACTCCAGAAGAGCAAGCGGTTGCCGACAAAATCGCGCAAAGAAACATCGAAGCGGCAAAACTTGTCGATCAGGAAATTGCCGATGCCTCAAAGCAAGCGGCCATTCAAGCCGACCCTAACGCCGCCAAAGATGCATCAGCAGGGAATGAGCTGTCCGATAGTGCAGCAGCAGCGGCGGCCGGCGCGGGTGTTGAGGCGAACAAGTACATCAAACCAGAAGATCGCATTCCAGGTTGGACGGAAACCGCTTCAGGGACTTTGCTCGACTCTTATTGGGAACCAGAGCCTGAGCTCGATGCCAAAGCGCGCGAGAAAGCCGGTGATGTCCCTGGATGGAGTAACACCGCGTCAGGCACACTGACAGACTCCTACGTGACGCCTAAAGAGGCGCAAGCCAAGCTCGAAGCAGAACAAGCCCGTATTGAGCAGAAGGTGGCCGACGAAAAAGCCGCGCTTCAGCAGCGCGTTGATGCTGGCGAATTGACGGCGGAACAAGCCAAAGAGTTGGAGCGAGCGAAATTACCGAAAGAAGAGCGCGAATATCTAGAGCGTGTCGATGCCGCGCAAAAAGCCCTTGAGGACGCACAACGCTCTTTTGAGTCTTATCGCGGGATGACGCAGGTCCAAGCAGCCCAAGACTCCAAAGTGATGCTTGATGGTGTCGCCCAGTTGTCGAGTGACAACAACATTATCGAAAATGCCATTGAAGGGGTCGATTTAACCTTAAAAGGTCGTACGACGCCCGGAAAACCCGCATCGGAAATCGATATTGAGTATGACCGAGAAGGTGTACGCCAAGATATTGAGCAGTTTGTTGCTGCTTACAATCAGTTCTATAAAGTCTCAAAAGAACTGTCTGGAGTCGATCCCCGTACAGGCATGGCGGGCCCACTATCAGGCGACAGTATCGTCCGCAATGCCGATGCTAGGTTGAAATCTGTTTTCTCATCCGCTATCGAGCCCGCGCCGGATGACCTCAAAACATTAACCGAGTTTGGTATCACCACCACACGTCAGGGTAATCTTGAGATTAATTACGCGATGCTCGACAGGCAAATCAACAATAACTTCAATAAGCTTGAAGCCTTCTTTGGTGGCAATCAAGGGTTTGCCAAAAAAGTGGAAGATGCCATTCAAGGGTTAACTGGCGCGACTGGGTCGATTCGAACTCGTGAGCAGAGCATGATTGAGCGCAACTATGGTCTTCGAGATGATCAGGCGGCACTGGATCGCCGCATGGAGAGTTTGGAGCAGCGAACTCACGCCAAATTTTCGGCGATGCAGGACGCGACCAGTAAAATGCAATCACAGTTAGCAGGGATGATGAATGCACTTGGCGGATGATTTTTCGGCGCAACTGGCCACTTTGTGTGATATTGATCAAGCTATTGGCCATCTGCTTTCAATAGATGACATAAATACTGAAGAAATCACCGCCCAAGTCGATACAAGGGAACAGATATTGCAGAAGTTACTCTGCATGATCGAACAGTGCCCTGAGTTAGCGCAATTGCCGGCTTGGCAACGCGCCATAGATGACACTGCAGCCATGGTGAAGTTGATGCAACAGAAAACGGCCCTCGCAGGCCAAGCGCTAAAACAGTATCGTCATGGTCAACGCTCGGTTCAGCAGTACAAAAAGTTTTTATAAAAGAGGATAGTTATGCGTGGTTCTTTACAGGCTTACAAGAAGGTATCGGTTGATAGCCAGCTCAGTGCGGCCTCCCCGCATAAGATAGTGCAAATGCTGATGGCTGGAGCTATCGAGCGTCTTATTCAAGGGAAAGCAGCAATGCAAGCTGGCAATGTTCCAGTGAAGGGAGAGCGTTTGGGTAAAGCGTTAGACATCATCATCAGCTTACGCAGCTGCTTATCGATGGATGATGGCGGTGACATTGCACAGAATCTCGACCAACTCTATGAGTTTATGATCACTCAGATCACGGAAGCGAATCATAAAAATGAACCGCAGCCTATTGACGATGTGATTGAGATTATACGTGAAATCAAATCAGCATGGGATCAAATACCCACTGAGTTTCATAACCTTACCGCAGCAGAAGTGGGCATTTAACCCGCACTTCGGTCAAGAAATGTTAAGTCGAAAGCCTTTCATTAACGCGCTTTTGGCTTAACATCACACCGAGTTATTGCTCGGTTGCCTTTTGCTATTTATCACATAGAATATAAGCCACTACGTAGCCTAGTGGCTTATTTTTGTTGTAGAAGTTTATACATTCTCTGTCGTTACACCTACACTGTAATTGAAAGACGTTAGAACAGATAAAACAGCCACAACGTTTCTGATAAAAGGCAAATATTCTCACCTATGCAAGGTTTAGCAAAAATTCTCGTGATTGAGGATGACGCGCAGGCGCGAATCAATCTGAGTAACATATTGGAGTTTGTAGGAGAACAGTGTGAGGCCATCTCTTCTCGCCAATTAGAAGAGCCCAATTGGTCTGGTTTGTGGGGCGGCTGTATCGTCGGTTCCCTGATTGGAGACTCACTGCCTGCAAGCCTGAGTGAAAAACTGGCCTCTGCCAACCATATCCCTTTACTGATAGCCGGTACGCATTCTTATCCCGTCGATGAGCTGACCAATTATGTTGGCGATCTCGAATACCCATTAAATTACCCGCAACTCAGTGAAGCCTTACGCCACTGCAAAGACTTTCTAGGCCGCAAAGGTGTAAATGTCTCTGCATCGACTCGAAAAAACACCTTGTTCCGAAGTCTGGTTGGCCAGAGCATGGGCATTAAGGAAGTGCGTCACCTAATCGAGCAAGTGTCTGGCACGGAAGCGAATGTATTGATTCTGGGTGAGTCCGGTACAGGTAAAGAAGTGGTGGCACGCAATATTCATTACCACTCAGCGCGACGCAATGGGCCTTTTGTGCCGATCAACTGCGGCGCTATTCCACCGGACCTGCTGGAAAGCGAACTGTTTGGTCATGAAAAGGGCGCGTTTACCGGCGCGATCACTTCAAGAAAAGGGCGCTTTGAGCTGGCAGAAGGCGGTACGCTCTTTTTGGATGAAATCGGCGATATGCCGATGCCGATGCAGGTTAAACTGTTGCGGGTTTTGCAAGAGCGCACATTTGAACGTGTTGGGGGCAACACCACGATTCGTGTCAACGTACGAGTGATTGCCGCTACTCACCGGAACCTTGATAATATGATTGTGGATCAATCTTTCCGCGAAGACCTCTACTATCGTCTCAACGTTTTTCCAATCGAAATGCCCGCTCTGCGTGATCGTAAAGAAGACATACCGTTGCTATTGCAAGAGTTGATGACGCGAATGGAATCGGAAGGATCGCAGCCTATTTGCTTCACGCCTCGTTCTATCAATTCATTGATGGAACATGAGTGGCCAGGCAATGTCCGCGAGCTCGCGAACTTGGTAGAGCGTATGATTATCCTCTATCCCAACAGTTTGGTTGACGTTAACCACTTACCCACCAAGTATCGTTACAGTGACATTCCTGAGTTTCAACCAGAGTACCACTCCACGGAGTCGGTTGAAGAGCAGGAGCGTGATGCCTTACATGATATTTTCTCTGAAGATTTTAGCTTCGAAGGGAGCGACCCATTTCAAGAGTTTGACAACGCGCCGCAAGATCTGCCACCCGAAGGAGTCAATCTCAAAGAGATGCTCGCAGAGCTTGAGGTCAACATGATCAATCAAGCCCTTGAAGCGCAAAGTGGTGTTGTGGCACGCGCAGCGGATATGTTAGGCATGCGACGCACCACCTTAGTTGAGAAAATGCGCAAATATAATTTGCAGCGCTAAAGTGACAAAAACTCAACTGTCAAATAATCGACTTTTGTAAGTTTTTGAAAAATATATAAAATAGCCTGGTATGCAATTTGCATTTCAGGCTATTGTTGTATTTACGATAAGAATGTCGACATGACCTCAAACCCACCGACAGAACCCGCGATGCCATTGGGCACGCTCGAAGAGCAAGTAGCACGTTATCAGCAAGTATTGGATGTGATGCCCGCCGGCGTCATTTTGCTCGATACACAAGGTGTTGTACGAGAAGCCAACCCTGAAGCGCAAAAACTACTTGAAGTCCCGCTGGTGGGGTCGCGTTGGTTTGAAGTGATTCAGCACGCGTTTGCGCCGCGCGAGGACGACGGCCATGAAATTTCTTTGCGCAATGGGCGCAAAGTCCGACTGGCGATTTCCGCCTCGGCGACGGGGCAACTGATTCTCATCACTGACCTTACCGAGACGCGTTTGTTGCAGTCGCGCATCAGTGATTTACAGAGGCTCTCTTCGCTTGGTCGCATGGTGGCGTCGCTGGCCCATCAGGTGAGAACGCCTCTGTCGAGTGCCATGTTGTACGCTTCCAATTTGGCGGCGCCGAATCTGCCTCCTGCAACGAAAGACCGCTTTCAATCCAAATTAATGGATCGATTGCACGATTTGGAAAAACAGGTCAACGACATGTTGCTGTTTGCAAAAGGTGGCGACAACAAAGTCGTTAAACCTTTTTGCATTGGCGAGTTAGTGGATGAGTTCTCCCCGATGGTGGAGACCGCGTTGAAGAACAATCAGATAGACTATCATTTAGAAGTAGAGCAAGAAGAGACCTTACTACTCGGCAATGCCAATGCGCTAGCCTCAGCTTTGAGTAATTTGGTGATGAATGCGATCCAAATTGCAGGCAAAGAGTCTCAACTCGACGTCTTTTTTAGGCCCGTGAAGGGTGAACTGAAAATCTCGGTTCAAGACAGTGGCCCAGGGGTACCCCCTGAGCTGCAAAGCAAAATCATGGAGCCCTTTTTCACCACACGCTCCCAAGGTACTGGGCTTGGCCTTGCGGTAGTACAGATGGTGTGTCGAGCGCACGATGGGCGTTTAGAGCTCATATCAGAACCGGGTGATGGCGCATGCTTCACCATGTGTATTCCGTTGCAGCGCAACGTGGAACCCAATCAAGATCTAAGCACTGGAGAATAACAATGGCTCAAAGCAAAGTACTGATCGTTGAAGACGATGAAGGTCTACGCGAAGCGTTGGTCGATACGTTAGCGCTGGCGGGGTACGAATGGCTTGAAGCGGACAGCGCCGAAGACGCGTTGGTTAAGCTAAAAAGCCAAGAGGTGGATATCGTTGTTTCTGATGTGCAAATGGCAGGCATGGGCGGTCTCGCCTTGCTAAGAAACATCAAGCAGCACTGGCCTAACTTGCCGGTACTATTGATGACGGCCTACGCCAATATCGAAGATGCCGTGTCAGCGATGAAAGAGGGCGCCATTGACTACATGGCAAAACCTTTTGCTCCAGAAGTCCTACTTAATATGGTCAGCCGATACGCGCCGATCAAATCGGATGACAATGGCGACGCTGTAGTCGCGGACCAAAAAAGCCTTAAGTTGCTGGCGTTGGCCGATAAAGTGGCGAAAACCGATGCGAGCGTGATGGTGCTTGGCCCAAGCGGTTCGGGCAAAGAGGTGATGTCGCGCTACATACACAATGCGTCATTGCGCAAAGAGGGCCCTTTTGTCGCGATTAACTGCGCCGCGATCCCAGATAATATGCTTGAAGCTACCTTATTTGGTTATGAGAAAGGGGCCTTTACGGGCGCCGTTCAAGCGTGTCCGGGTAAATTTGAGCAAGCGCAAGGCGGTACGATTTTACTCGACGAAATCAGTGAGATGGACTTGAGCCTACAAGCCAAACTACTGCGAGTTTTGCAAGAGCGAGAAGTGGAACGTTTGGGGAGTCGCAAAAGCATCAAACTGGACGTGCGCGTACTGGCGACCAGTAACCGCGATCTTAAGCAATACGTCCAAGAAGGGCATTTTCGCGAAGATTTGTACTACCGCCTCAACGTCTTTCCGATTACTTGGCCAGCACTGTGTGACCGACCGGGGGATATTGAACCGCTCGCTAATCACTTGATGCAGCGTCACTGTTCAAAACTTGGGATGCCGGTTCCGCAGTTGGAGCAAAGTGCGATTCATAAATTGCTGACTTACCGTTGGCCTGGCAACGTACGTGAATTGGATAACGTGGTGCAACGTGCCCTGATTCTTAGCGATCAAGGGCAGATTCACGCTGAGCACATTCTGTTGGAAGGGCACGATTGGCATGACGCGTCAGGCTTACAACAAGTCGTTCAAGAGAGTCATGTGATGGCGCCGGAGGTCAAGCCGATTGCTGAAGCGGAGGCATCGCGTCAGCTCTCAGGGGGAAGTGGCTTGGGAGGCGAGCTTCGTGACCAAGAATACGCAATCATTTTGGAGACCATGGCCGAGTGCCAAGGGCGCCGCAAAGAGATGGCCGAGAAGCTAGGTATCAGCCCACGTACCTTGCGCTACAAGTTAGCGAAAATGCGTGATGCGGGGATTGATATTCCTAACTAACGTGCTATTTTTCGTCTCATTCAAACGTGGCATGCAGTTTGCAGCGTCAGAGAAACAGCAGAACAAAATGTCAAAGAGTTGACAATCGAGGTACGGATGAAAATTGACGGTTTTCAAGGCGAAATGCAAGCCATGATGTTTGAAGCAAGTAACACCAGACCTGCTGCCACTGGTCATACGGTCGGGGCGGATTTTGGCGACTTACTCAACAATGCCATCAATAACGTCAATCAACTTTCGAAAACCTCGAGCAACTTACAAATGCGCTTTGACCGCGGAGATGAAGATGTCTCTTTGTCTGATGTCATGATTGCCCGCAACAAATCGAGCGTGGCTTTTGATGCGACAATCCAAGTACGAAACAAGTTTGTTGAAGCGTACAAAGAATTGATGAATATGCCAGTTTAATAGTAGGTATCGACGGTGGCAGAACCAACTCAATCCACAGACCTAACCGTAGCGGATGACCATGTCGATAGCACCATGCTATCGACGGATATCGATAGCGGTGGTCAAAACCCCGATCTTGATGAAAAAAGCAGCTCCAAGTTTGATATGGCGGTGGGCGATCTCGACCTGCTGCGTCAAGTGGTGCTGGTTCTGTCGATCTCAATCTGTGTCGCATTGATTGTGATGCTGTTTTTTTGGGTCAAAGAGCCCGATATGCGTCCACTCGGTGCGTACGATACCGAGGAATTGATTCCTGTCTTAGACTACCTTGATCAGCAAAAGCTAGACTACAAACTCGACGGCAACACTATTTTAGTGCCTGCGAGCGATTACAACTCACTCAAACTCAATATGGTCCGCGCGGGCCTCAACACCGAGAAACAGGCGGGTGATGAGATCTTGCTGCAAGACATGGGATTTGGGGTTTCGCAACGTCTCGAGCAAGAGCGTCTTAAGCTCAGCCGTGAACGCCAACTCTCTAAAGCGATAGAAGAGATGACCCAAGTACGCAAAGCGCGTGTGCTGCTTGCGCTGCCTAAGCAAAGTGTATTTGTGCGTCACAATCAAGAGGCCTCAGCGTCGGTATTTTTGACTTTGCGTACCGGCACCAGCCTTAAGCAAGAAGAGGTCGACTCGATTGTGGATATGGTCGCGAGCGCAGTTCCGGGCATGAAGCCGACCCGTATTACCGTGACGGATCAGCATGGGCGTTTACTGAGCTCTGGCTCGCAAGATCCAGCCTCTGCGGCAAGACGCAAAGAGCATGAGCTAGAGCGTAAACAAGAGCAAGCCTTGCGTGACAAAATTGATTCCGTATTGATCCCAATATTAGGCTTTGGCAACTACACCGCGCAGGTCGATATCCAACTTGATTTTAGTGCGGTCGAACAGACGCGTAAGAGCTTTGACCCTAATACGCCGGCAACGCGCAGTGAATACACCCTTGAAGATTACAACAATGGCAATGTGGTCGCTGGCGTGCCAGGCGCACTGAGTAACCAACCCCCTGCCGATGCCTCCATTCCTCAAGATGTGGCCCAAATGAAAGATGGGTCGCTACTTGGCCAGGGTTCTGTACATAAAGAAGCGACGCGCAACTTCGAACTCGATACCACCATCAGTCATGAGCGTCGTCAAACAGGTGTCGTGAATCGCCAAACGGTCGCCGTCGCGATAAAAAATCGTGCTGTGGTCAACCCTGAAACCGGTGAGACAACCTACGAGCCGCTCTCGGATGCGGACCTAAACTCGATTCGACAAGTGTTGGTCGGCGCTGTTGGCTTTAACGAAAATCGCGGTGATTTATTGAATGTGCTGAGCATGCAATTTGCTGAGCCAGAGATGGATATCGTCCAAGATGTGCCACTATGGGAACACCCGAATTTCAACGACTGGGTACGTTGGTTTGCTAGTGCGCTCGTGATTATCGTGGTGGTACTGGTACTTGTGCGCCCAGCCATGAAGAAACTGCTCAACCCAGCATCGGATGACGACGATCAATTGTATGGCCCAGATGGCTTACCGATTGGCGCCGATGGTGAAACAAGTTTAATTGGGAGTGATTTAGAAGGTGGCGAGCTGTTTGAGTTTGGCTCAAGTATTGACCTTCCAAATCTACACAAAGATGAAGACGTGCTGAAAGCGGTTCGTGCATTGGTTGCGAATGAGCCGGAACTCGCGGCACAAGTTGTGAAGAACTGGATGCAAAATGCCTAACGAAATGGTCCCACAGGGTGGCGGTGAAGAATCTGAAAACACCGTGGATATTGAATCAATACCGGGTGAGGAGCGCGCGGCGATTCTATTGTTGAGTCTCAACGAAGAGGACGCAGCAGGCATTATTCGCCACTTAGAGCCCAAACAAGTACAACGCGTGGGTAGCGCTATGGCGCGCGCGTCGGATTTAAGTCAAGACAAAGTCGGGGCGGTGCACCGCGCTTTTCTTGAAGATATCCAAAAATACACCAACATTGGTATGGGTAGCGAAGACTTCATGCGTAATGCCCTAGTGGCGGCGCTCGGTGAAGACAAAGCGAATAACTTGGTTGACCAAATCCTGCTGGGTACGGGCTCGAAAGGTCTTGATTCCCTCAAGTGGATGGACCCACGTCAAGTGGCCAGCATCATCGTCAACGAACACCCGCAGATTCAAACCATTGTCTTGTCCTACCTAGAGCCCGATCAATCGGCGGAGATTTTGTCTCAGTTTGCCGAGCGCGATCGTCTCGATTTGATGATGCGTATTGCGAACCTCGAGGAAGTCCAGCCTTCAGCATTGGCCGAGCTAAACGAAATCATGGAGAAGCAGTTTGCGGGTCAAGCAGGGGCGCAAGCCGCCAAGATTGGTGGCCTGAAAGCCGCAGCCGAAATCATGAACTACATGGACAACAACATCGAAGGCGTCTTGATGGAGCAGATGCGCGATCAAGACGAAGATATGGCGACACAAATCCAAGATTTGATGTTCGTGTTCGAGAATTTGATCGAGGTCGACGACCAAGGTATCCAAAAATTGCTGCGTGATGTTCCGCAAGATGCGTTGCAGCGTGCACTCAAAGGTGCCGATGACGCATTGCGCGAGAAGATCTTCAAGAACATGTCTAAGCGTGCAGCTGAGATGATGCGTGATGATCTTGAAGCCATGCCTCCGATCAAGGTGTCGGACGTGGAAACCGCTCAAAAAGAAGTCTTGGCGATTGCCCGTCGCATGGCCGATGCGGGCGAAATTATGCTTGGCGGCGGCGCAGACGAGTTCTTGTAATGGTTTGGGTCATCATCTCTTAACCGAGTGATGACCGCAACGCAAATCAACGCGAAGAGCGATCAGTAATTCAGTGAACGATCAGTAACTCAGTGAGTAAAAGTGTTATGGCCGGAGAAAGAAAGCGCGGTTTTTTACGATTGGATGATGAAGAAGTGGTGGTCCAAAAAGCGGAGCGCTGGGGCATGCCTGACTACACGTCACACACTCACAAGCAAGCTAAAGAAACAGCGCTGAATTACGATCCGAGCTGGATGCCTTTGCCCACCGAACCTGAAGAAGAGGCGCCCGTTGAGCTGACCGATGAGCAAATTGAGCACATCAAGCAGCAGGCGTATCAAGATGGATTGCTGCAAGGTCAAGAAGCCGGTTTCAAGCAAGGTTATGAGAAAGGCAAAGAGCAAGGCTTAGCGGAAGGCCATCAAGAAGGGCTCGAAGCGGGCCGTCAAGAAGGTGTCACGGCAGGCGAAGCCTTTATCAAAGAACAAGTGGATACCTTCATCAACTTAGCCAACCAATTCGCTCAGCCGCTTGAACTGATGAATGCCCAAGTGGAAAAACAGTTAGTCGATATGGTCCTCGTCTTGGTGAAAGAGGTGGTGCATGTCGAAGTTCAAACCAATCCTCAAGTCATTCTAGACACTATCAAACAGTCGGTGGAATCTCTGCCTATTTCCGGTCACGCGATTACCTTAAAACTTCACCCCGACGATGTCGCTATTATCCGTTCTGCCTATGGCGAAGACGAATTGAACCTGCGTAATTGGAGCTTGATGAGTGAGCCTGCTCTTAATCGGGGCGATGTACAAATTGAAGCGGGGGAGTCGAGTGTCAACTATCGCCTTGAAGATAGGATTCGCAGCGTGATCCAAAGCTTTTGTGGTGTCAATCGCCATCAAGGTGGTGAGTGATGCTCGAGCTCGCTCAGCGTCTTGGCCAGTACAAAACCCACGGGTTAACGTGTCGCCCAGTGGCGTCCGGTAAGTTGATTCGCGTGGTGGGATTAACGCTCGAAGCGACCGGGTGCCGGGCTCCGATCGGCAGTTTGTGTACCGTGGAAACCATGCACGGTGAAATGGAAGCCGAAGTGGTCGGTTTTTCTGGCGACAACCTTTTTTTGATGCCGAGTGAGCAGATCACAGGCGTGCTGCCCGGGGCGAAAGTGACGCCGCTGACCAGTGATGCAGGCCTGCCTGTTGGTATGGAGCTTCTTGGTCGAGTGATTGACGGCGTAGGCAACCCACTCGATGGTCTTGGCCCGATTTATACCGAGAAAAAAGCCTCGTTTAATGCGCAGCCGATTAATCCGCTGGCACGTAAACCGATCACGGAGCCGCTGGATGTGGGCATTAAAGCGATCAACGGCTTATTGACGGTGGGCAAAGGCCAGCGTATTGGTCTATTCGCCGGTTCTGGTGTCGGTAAGTCGGTGACACTCGGTATGATGACTCGAGGTACTACTGCGCAAGTGGTGGTGGTCGGCTTGATCGGTGAACGTGGCCGAGAAGTGAAAGAGTTTATCGAAGAAATTTTGGGTGTGGATGGTCGCCAGCGCTCTGTGGTGGTCGCAGCGCCCGCCGATGCCTCACCGTTGATGCGTTTGAAAGGGTGCCAGACCGCCCTGACCATTGCGGAATATTTTCGCGATCAAGGGCTCGATGTCCTGCTTTTAATGGACTCCTTAACCCGTTTTGCTCAAGCGCAGCGTGAAATTGCGCTATCGGTTGGCGAACCGCCCGCAACCAAAGGTTACCCGCCTTCGGTCTTTGCCAAATTGCCCGCTTTGGTGGAGCGAGCCGGTAACGGTGGCCCCGATCAGGGCTCCATTACCGCATTTTTTACCGTACTGACCGAAGGGGATGACCTGCAGGACCCGATAGCAGACGCATCGCGAGCCATTCTCGATGGTCACGTTGTGCTCTCGCGAGAAATGGCCGATGCGGGTCATTATCCAGCGATTGATGTCGAAAAATCGGTCAGTCGTGTCATGCCACAGATCACCACCGATGAGCATATTTTGATGTCCAAAGCGGTGAGACAAATCCTCTCGATTTGTCGCAAGAATCAAGATCTGGTCTCTATTGGTGCTTACAAACCGGGTACCGATGCAGCGATTGATGGCGCGTTTACTATCAAGCCGAAACTCGATGGTTATCTACAGCAAGGAATGAAAGAGAGCGTGCCGTACGATATGTGCGTAAATATGCTCAAGAACTTGCTGCAAGGGGAGTGATAGTCGATGGATAACGCGTTGGCATTCTTGCTAGAGCAGGCGAAAGAACAGGAAAATCAGGCGGTCATGGCGCTTACACAGGCTCGCGGTGAGCTAGAAGGCTATTACCGACAGCTCAAACAGATTGAGCAATACCGCCTAGATTACTGCCAGCAACTGGTTGAACGAGGTCAGCAAGGGTTAACGGCTAGCCAATATACCCACTTAAACCGCTTTTTAACCACGCTCGATGAGACCCTCGCCAAGCAGCAGAAAGCCGAGCACCATTTTAAGAGTCAGGTAGAAAGCTGTGAGCAGCACTGGCTGGAGCGTCGCAAACAGCGACGTTCGTATGAATGGCTGATGGAGAAAAAACGCAGTGAAAAAGCGCGTGAACAAGAGCATCGCGAGCAAAAGCTGATGGATGAGTTTGCCACCTTGCAATATTCACGTCGAAAGCCGAACTGATCGCTCATTAGCATCGTAAAAACTTCGTATTAGCATCCAACTATGGCGTGATTTTTGCTGATATCTAGCTAACCCCTGTTCCGTCTCTGCGCTGTTTCGAGATGATTAACTGTGAGTAGCTCAACTATGAATATCAATTTATCGTCTGTTTCTGACAGCGGAAAAGCCGCTAAGGTCGCGCCAAGCACGGGTGAGGCCAGCACTGAGAAAAACAGTGGAGAAGGCTTTTTTTCTAAACTCGCTGGGCTGATTAAAGGTGAAGGCGGAAAAGGTGACGGCTCCGGTGATGGGGTAAAAGCGCAAGGCAAAGTCCCTGTAGAGAAAGCACCCGCAGAAAAAGCCCCCACAGAGCAAGTAAGCGCGAGTGAGGCGTCTAAGTCAACGTCTAACGGCGATAAGTCGACATCGACCGCCAATCAATCTACCGACGAGTTACTCGAGGCCGAATCGGTAAGTTCGAAAGCCGACGGTGCAAAAGGCGAAAGCGATCGCGTAGCCTCAGCTAAGGTGTTGGCTGCGACGGATGATAGCGAGGCCTCCCTACCGAAAGACCAAGCGGCGAAAATTGTGTCCGACAATGACCAAGTATTGCAGCGTCTGGATGAATCTAATCGCGCCCTCAAGGCAAAAGACGGCAAGAACTTGCCTCATGATGCCAATGCCGCCAAGCTCGATCCTGCAACGGATACGCCTAAAGTGTCTGCTCAAGGGCAAGTGTCTGTTCAAGCCGCCGCCATCTCCGCTCAAGGCGATGAAAAGACCCAACCAGAATCCTTTGTGCGCTCAAATGAGAGTGAAACGGTGAGAGTGCACGGCGAAACCCTGCACGCAAATAGCCAGGCGAGAGATGAAGGTCAAGATGCAAATGCAGTGCAAGCCGCCGCGTCTTCGGCCTCGGCTACTGGCAGCGATGGCGAATCGCTTGCTGTAAGCGAGGTATCTGAGCTGGCGAAAGCGGAATCGGCGAAAAAGTACCTTAATGTGGAGTCTCCACTTGTGGATAGCGAACAAGATGGTGCTTCGCCTCAGGTTGCCGCTGCAGTGACCGCGAGTGTGGCGGCAAAAGCGGGACAAGAACCCACACCAACCGATGCACTGCCTGTAGATAAGTCGACTCAACACGGTTTCAACACCGAGCAACATCAAGCCGATGCGACCGCAGTGCCAAACGCACTGAATGCCAGCGCCATGACGGTAGGCACCGAATTTAGCGAAGCTGGCGTTGATACGAACAGAGCAGAGCAAGCGGCCAATGTCTCTGCTGCCTCCTTGACTGCAGAGCCCCAAACCGTATCGGCCGATACTCTTACGGATACCGAAACGCCAACGCAAGCAACAGCCATCCCTTGGGCCGTACAAGGTGAGGCGGTGGTCAAAGAGGAGGTCAATCTGGCCCGAGATCCGCAAGTGAAATCTCAGCAAGCGGTGCTCGCGCACTCAGTGCAACAAGCGATACATCAAACGCAGTCAGTGACACCTACGCCGCTGCAACAGGCTGCGACTTCGCCTATTCCTAACGCTGCCGCGCAAGCGATCCCCACATCGCCTATACCCACCGACCTAAGCGTCAGCGCGATGCCGAATGTGGCGGCGAACCCGGCACTGCAAGAGCAGGCACTGTTAAAATCGGCGTTGGGAGCGAAAGTCGCGGTGGGCGCCGCCCAAAGTGGGGAGAGTAAAGAGGCGGCATCGGGAGAGCATTTTGCTCAGCAGTTGGCCGCCGCGAGTGGGCAGCAGCTTGGCTCTCAACCTAATGGCATGCGTGCGGAGCAAGCCAATCCTGCGCAAGTTCCTTTGCAGCTCAGCCGTGATGTGGCTGCGGATCAAGTGGCAGAGCGCGTACAGATGATGATGTCGAAAAACTTAAAAAACATCGACATTCGCCTTGATCCCCCTGAGCTAGGCCGCTTACAAATTCGCATGAACATGAATGGTGACGGCGCCACTGTCCACTTTACTGTCGCCAACCAAGGCGCGCGCGATATTATCGAGCAATCGATGCCAAGACTGCGTGAAATGCTCGCTCAGCAAGGGGTTCAGCTGGGAGACACCTCCGTTCAGCAACAGGCCTCTGGCCAGCAGCAAGGACGCTATGCAACAGGCAGTGGGCAAGGAAATGGTCAAGGGAGCAGCAATCACGCCTTTGGCGGTGAAGAAAACCTTGAACCAGACACCAATCTTGATTTGAATGTAGCAACAAAGCGTGATGGAATCAGTTATTACGCTTAAACTGTTAGAAAAACTAGGATTTAGAGACCGTTAAGTTATGGCAGACGAAGATATCACCGCAGAAGCTCCCAAAGGGAAAGGCAAATTACTGATCATAGTGGCCGTTGTTGTTGTCTTGCTGCTTGGCGGTGGTGGTGCCGCGTTCTTTTTGATGGGGTCAGATGAGCCCTCGGGTGAACAGGCTGCAACGCAACAGCAAGTGGTGACGCCCGCCGAGCCTGTCTCTTATGTCAATATTCCTCAGCCGTTTTTGTTTAACGTGACGGGCGATAAACGTGACCGCATGGTACAGATCAAAGTGCAGTTGATGGTGCGTGGCAGCGAAAATGAAAACCTGGCCCGCTATCACTCGCCACTGATCGAGAGTTCCCTGCTGAGCACGTTTGCTTCGGCAACGGTGGACCAACTACGCAGCGTCAACGGACGCGTGGAGCTGCGCGACAAAGCGACGGATGACATCAAGGCCAGTTTGACCAGAGCTGTGGGTCAGCCTGTGATTGAACGTGTGCTATTTACTGATTTTGTAATGCAATAGGTGACGCGTGACTGATCTATTAAGCCAAGATGAGATCGATGCGCTGCTTCACGGCGTCGATGACGTCGATGAGATAGAAGAAGAGAGTAACGAGCAAGACGCGAGTGCCGTCGATTTTGACTTTTCCTCTCAAGACCGCATTGTTCGTGGTCGGATGCCAACCCTCGAGCTGATTAACGAACGCTTTGCTCGTCATATGCGTATCAGCCTGTTCAACATGCTGCGTAAAACCGCTGAAGTCTCGATCAACGGCGTGCAGATGATGAAGTTCGGCGAGTATCAAAATACACTTTACGTACCGACCAGTCTAAACATGGTGCGCTTTCGACCTCTAAAAGGTACGGCGCTGATCACCATGGAAGCACGCTTAGTGTTCATTTTGGTGGAGAACTTCTTTGGCGGTGATGGCCGTTTTCACGCGCGGATTGAAGGGCGTGAATTTACCCCGACCGAGCGTCGAATTGTTCAATTGCTGCTCAAAATCGTCTTTGAAGATTACAAAGAAGCATGGTCGCCTGTGATGGGGGTCGAGTTTGAGTATCTCGACTCCGAAGTGAACCCGAGCATGGCGAACATTGTCAGCCCGACGGAAGTGATCGTTGTGAGTTCGTTTCATATCGAAGTGGATGGCGGGGGCGGCGATTTCCATGTCGTGATGCCATACTCAATGGTAGAGCCGATCCGTGAGCTACTCGATGCCGGTGTTCAATCGGATAAGATGGAAACTGACGTGCGCTGGAGTACGGCGCTACGCGAAGAGATCATGGATGTCCCAGTGAACTTTCGCGTTAACTTGCTCGAGCAAGATATTTCCCTGCGCGACCTGATGGAGCTGCGCCCTGGCGATATTATCCCGATCCATATGCCAGAGCACGCCACCATGTTTGTGGAAGAGTTACCGACCTATCGGGTCAAAATGGGCCGTTCAGGGGAAAACCTTGCGGTACAAATATCGGAAAAAATTAAGCGTCCCGATGTAGTGAAAACCGATATTGCCTTCTTGGGCAAAGATGTTATCTCCGAGTTAGAAGATGACGAAGGCGACATTGAAGATTAATTGAAGAGTAGGAATTAGGTATGGAACCAAGTGACGATCAGAAACTGGCGGATGAATGGGCGGCAGCCCTAGGAGAAGATCCCAACGCGCCAGAGATCGATGTGGATGAAGTGATGTCAGCGCAACTGGATGAGTTAGAAGACACCTCCTCACCCATTTCCGATGACGAGCGCCGTAAGCTCGATACCATCTTGGACATTCCGGTCACCATCTCTATGGAAGTGGGCCGCTCGCAGATCAGCATTCGTAACCTACTGCAACTCAACCAAGGTTCAGTGGTCGAACTTGAGCGCTTGGCCGGGGAATCACTCGATGTATTGGTCAACGGCACCTTGATTGCCCACGGTGAAGTGGTGGTGGTCAATGACAAGTTTGGTATCCGTTTGACTGACGTTATCAGCCAAACTGAGCGTATTAAGAAGCTTCGTTAAGCCATGGGGCCTGCAACCGATAGCCAGTTAGACATAGCGACCACCTTTGGGTCGCTTTTGTTCGTTGTTGCTTTTATTTTGTTTTTGGCTTGGCTACTCAAGCGAATGCGCGTTCCCGCTATTGGCAATCAGCCGGGGTTGAGTGTAGTACGCCAAATCGCGGTGGGCACCAAAGAGCGTATCGTGATTGTTCAAGCCGGAGAAGAGCAGTTCTTAGTCGGCGTGACGGCGCAGTCTATCCAGTTGATTGCGAAGTTGGATAAGCCACTTTCTCAGGAGGAGTTAGCCACCAGTCCGTTTGCAAGCCAACTGACTCAGCTATTGAAAAAGAATGATAAATCGTAGTCGAACTTTTTGGGTCTGGATGACCTTGCTATGGTCTCTTCTCTCTACGGCGGTGGTCGCACAGGAGGAGTTAGCGACATCGGTACCGAGCAATGCGGCGGGCGCATCGTCTGTGACTGTCTCGGCGATGGAGCGTGAACAAGGCGCTTCCGGTAGCAGCGCACAAACGTTGTCGACCGGTAGCTTGACCGGCGGAGGCGGCGGTATCCCTGCCTTTACCATGACCACCAACCCTGACGGCACAGAAGACTATTCCGTCAATCTACAGATTCTCGCTTTGATGACCATGCTGGGCTTTTTGCCTGCCATGGTCATTTTGATGACCTCATTTACCCGCATCGTTGTCGTGATGTCGATTTTGCGTCAAGCGATGGGTTTGCAGCAGACGCCGTCGAACCAAGTGATCATTGGCATTGCTATCTTTCTGACCTTTTTCATCATGTCGCCAGTACTGAGTAAAATTAACGACGACGCGATTCAACCCTACATCAATGAACAAATCACGGCACGTGACGCGTTCGATTTGGCGCAAGTGCCAATGAAAGATTTCATGCTCAAACAGACGCGTGTTAAAGATCTGGAAACCTTTGTCAACATTTCGGGCTCCGACGCAACCGCTCCAGAAGAGGTGTCGATGGCGGTGCTGATCCCGGCGTTCATTACTTCTGAGCTCAAGACGGCGTTTCAAATCGGCTTTATGCTCTTTTTGCCTTTCCTCATCATTGACCTAGTGGTCGCTTCTGTCTTGATGGCCATGGGTATGATGATGCTCTCGCCCATGATCGTCTCGCTGCCATTCAAACTGATGCTGTTTGTGCTGGTGGATGGTTGGAACCTGATTTTGTCGACCTTGGCCGGCAGTTTTGCGTTGTAGCGGGAGGAGACCATGACGCCAGAGGTTTTTGTCGAAATGTTTCGCGGCGCACTGTGGATGGTGCTCATTATGGTGTGCGCCATCATTATCCCAAGCTTGCTGATTGGTCTTGTGGTGGCGATTTTCCAAGCCGCAACGTCGATTAACGAACAAACGTTGAGTTTCTTGCCACGTTTGATTGTCACATTGCTAGCGTTAATGCTGTTTGCTCACTGGATGACACAAATGCTCATGGAGTATTTCTTTGCCATGGTTGAGCGGCTGCCTCAGGTTCTCTATTAGGAGCGGGCATGGAATATCCCGCTAGCGTCGTCCTCGACTGGATTGCCAACTACTTTTGGCCCTACACGCGTATTGCCGCCATGTTGATGGTGATGTCGGTGACCGGCGCGCGGTTTGTCTCTACTCGTGTGCGACTCTATTTGGGTTTGGCCATCACCTTTGCCGTTATGCCCGCTATTCCCGCCGTCCCCGATAACATAGAGTTGCTCTCATTCGCCGGTTTTATGACGTTACTTGAGCAGATCATCATCGGCGTGGCGATGGGTACCGTGACCCAATTTATGATTCAAACCTTCGTCATTCTCGGCCAAATCTTGGGTATGCAGTCGAGCTTGGGTTTTGCGTCTATGGTAGACCCTGCCAATGGTCAGAATACGCCGCTGCTCGGTCAACTGTTCATGTTTTTGGCAACGTTATTCTTTCTGGCGACGGATGGCCACCTAAAGATGATCATGCTGGTGGTGATGAGTTTTCAATCTCTACCCATAGGCTCAGGGTCGCTGACGAATGCCGATTTTCAAGAGTTGGCGAGCTGGCTGGGGATCATGTTTAACGTTGCACTGAGTATGTCGCTATCTGGCATTATTGCGCTACTGACCATCAACCTGTCGTTTGGTGTTATGACACGTGCGGCGCCGCAGTTGAATATCTTCTCGCTCGGTTTTGCTTTTGCGCTGATGGTGGGTTTGCTGCTCTGTTGGTACATTATCGCCGGCCTGTATAGCCACTATGAGCTATTCTGGTTACAAGGTGAAGCGCAAGTGTGCCGCTTCATCCGGTTGGATTGTTAAGGGAGCGCGATGGCAGAATCCGACGGTCAAGAACGCACCGAAGACGCCACGCCCAGGCGCTTGCAACAGGCTCGAGAGAAAGGGCAGGTTGCAAGGTCTAAAGAACTGGCGTCGGTCTCCGTCCTTGTGGTGGGCGCGATTGCTTTAATGTGGTTTGGTGAAGGGTTGGCACGTGGCTTGTTTCAAGTAATGCGCCGCTTGTTCACTTTGTCGCGTGAGGAAGTGTTTGATCAAGTCAAACTGTTCGACATCGCCCTCGGGTCGTTAGGCAGTTTGATATTACCATTATTGCTGATTCTGGTGACGCTGTTTGTTGCCGCGCTGATTGGCGCAGCGGGTGTTGGTGGCATCAGCTTTTCTGCAGAAGCCGCGACGCCCAAGTGGTCAAAAATGAACCCGCTGAGTGGTTTTAAGCGCATGTTCGGTCTGCAAAGCTGGGTCGAGCTACTGAAATCCATTCTCAAAGTGGCGCTGGTGACCGGCGTGGCGATCTTTCTTATCAACTCAGCGCAGCAGGATTTGTTTCAGCTGAGTATGGACGTTTACCCGCAAAACATCTTCCATGCGCTCGATATCTTACTCAACTTTGTGCTCTTGATTTCCTGCTCTTTGCTGGTGGTGGTCGCTATCGATATTCCGTTCCAAATCTGGCAGCACGCCAACCAATTGAAAATGACCAAGCAAGAGGTCAAAGACGAGTACAAAGAGACCGAGGGTAAACCTGAGGTAAAAGGCCGTATTCGGATGCTACAACGGGAAGCCGCGCAGCGGCGGATGATGGCAGAAGTGCCGCAAGCGGATGTGATTGTTACCAACCCAGAGCACTTTTCCGTGGCGCTCAGGTACAAGCAAGACAAAGATCGCGCGCCGATTGTGGTCGCGAAAGGGACCGATCACATGGCGCTTAAAATTCGAGAAGTGGCGCGAGAGCATGATATCTACGTGATCCCCGCTCCGCCATTGGCACGGGCCCTGTATCATTCGACAGAGTTGGAGCAAGAGATCCCAGATGGGCTGTTTACCGCAGTGGCTCAAGTGTTGGCGTATGTGTTCCAGCTCAAGCAGTATCGCAAACGGGGCGGTCAAAGGCCGAAGCTCAAGGCGTCCGAACTCCCTATCCCGCCAGATTTGCGCCAGTAACGATTATTTTTCGGGGATCGAGAGTAAAACCAGCAACGCGCCATCGCCACCAAACTCAAGCGGTGCTTGGTGAAACGCCATCACATCGGGGTGCTGGGCCAGCCATAGCGGCGTTTTTTGCTTCAGGATGTGTTTGCCGATGCCATGCTGAACACAGGCACAGGCAATTTCGTTTTTGATGCAATAGGCAATCATCGCGCCAAGTTCACGCTTGGCCTCCAGTTGCGTCATGCCGTGCATATCCAAAAAGACATCAGGCACGTACACGCCACGGCGGAGTCGCTTCACCTCATACTGTGACACGTCGTCGCGGGCGTAGCGTGTTGGCCCTTCTTCATTGAGGAGCGGTACAAACTCGTCAGAGAAGTAAAACTCCGAGTCGCTCGCTTCACGTGCGCTGCGTGTGATTTCTTTCTGCTTAGTGTTTCTTTTTGGCTGTTGGACTATGGTATCCTGTCGCAACTTTTTTACGCCTTGTACTGCATCCCTGAAGAGGGCGAAATCGTCATCAATATCGGTGTCTTTTTTGTTCATGGGTGATTTCAATAGGTATGATTAATGCTATTGGCAGTATTGTAGCGCTTTTCGGAGGCAATTTTGGATAAGATTTTTGTAGAAGAAGCGGTATCGGAACTGCATACCCTTCAAGATATGATTCGCTGGACGGTCAGCCGTTTCAACGCCGCTCACCTATTTTACGGTCACGGCACTGACAATGCTTGGGATGAAGCCGTTCAGTTGATCCTACCCACACTCTATCTGCCGATTGATGTGCCTCCCCATGTTCTCAACTCTCGTTTGACCAGCAGTGAGCGCCTGCGCGTCGTCGAGCGTGTGGTGAAACGCATCAATGAGCGCACGCCTACCGCCTATCTGACGAATCGTGCCTGGTTCTGTGGTTTGGAATTCTTCGTCGATGAACGTGTCTTGGTGCCACGCTCTCCGATTGGTGAGCTGATTCAAGCTCAGTTCGAACCTTGGCTAATCGAAGAGCCGACGCGCATTATGGATATGTGTACCGGCAGTGGTTGTATCGCCATCGCTTGTGCGTACGCCTTCCCAGAGGCGGAAGTGGACGCCATTGATATTTCATCCGACGCGCTGCAAGTGGCGGAACAGAACGTTCAAGATCACGGCATGGAGCAACAAGTCTTCCCAATTCGCTCGGATCTGTTCCGCGATTTACCGAAAGAGCGTTACAACTTAATTGTCACGAATCCACCGTATGTGGATCAAGAAGACATGGACAGCTTGCCGCAAGAGTTCACCCATGAACCTGAACTCGGCTTAGCGGCGGGCAGTGATGGTCTCAAGCTGGTGCGCCGCATTCTTGCCAATGCCCCTGATTACTTGACCGATAAGGGTATTTTGATTTGTGAAGTGGGCAACTCCATGGTGCACATGATGGAGCAATATCCAGACATCCCATTCACGTGGCTAGAGTTCGAAAATGGCGGGCATGGTGTCTTCTTGTTGACTCGTGACCAACTCGTCGCTTGCGCCGATGAATTCAAGTTGTACAAAGACTGATTTGTTGCCAACTGTGCACGCCCAAACGCCGAGCTTTTGCTCGGCGTTTTGCTCTCTAGCGTTTTCGCGGCAAGCTGAACAAAAATAGTTCTGGCTTGGGGCTTTACATCAAACCGTAATAAAGACACTATGAAAAAACGAACAATTGACGTGTAAAGCCTAATTGACAAGGCTGAAATAATACGAGGAAGTAATGGCAGGAAACAGTATCGGACAACATTTCCGAGTGACCACATTCGGAGAAAGTCACGGTATCGCACTAGGATGTATCGTTGACGGATGCCCTCCAGGTTTAGACCTCTCAGAAGCAGATATTCAAACGGATCTCGACCGTCGTCGTCCAGGCACTTCTCGCTATACCACTGCACGCCGCGAACCTGATGAAGTAAAAATCCTTTCCGGTGTGTTTGAAGGGAAAACGACCGGGACTTCGATCGGTTTGCTGATTGAAAATACCGACCAACGCTCAAAAGACTACTCAGAGATCAAAGACAAGTTCCGTCCCGGTCATGCTGACTACACCTACCATCAAAAGTATGGGGTGCGTGATTATCGAGGTGGCGGCCGTTCGTCTGCTCGTGAAACGGCGATGCGCGTTGCGGCGGGCGCTATTGCGAAGAAATACCTTAAGCAAGAGTTTGGTGTCGAAATTCGCGCTTACCTATCGCAGATGGGCGATGTCGCCATTGAGAAAGTCGATTGGGATGAGATCGAGAACAACCCATTTTTCTGCCCGGATGTGGATAAGGTCGAGCAGCTCGATCAATTGATCCGAGATTTGAAAAAACAGGGCGACTCTATCGGTGCCAAATTGCAAGTGGTCGCCACTGGCGTACCCGTTGGACTTGGCGAGCCAGTATTTGATCGCCTAGACGCCGACATTGCGCATGCACTGATGAGCATCAACGCGGTGAAAGGCGTCGAAATCGGCGATGGTTTTGATGTGGTAAGCCAAAAAGGCAGCCAGCATCGTGATACTCTCACGCCGAGCGGTTTTGGTAGCAATCATGCTGGTGGCATCTTAGGCGGTATCTCGACTGGGCAAGACATTGTCGCGAATATCGCGCTCAAACCAACGTCGAGCATTACCGTACCGGGTGAAACCATCACCAAGCAAGGGGAGTCGACCGAGCTGATTACCAAAGGCCGCCATGACCCTTGTGTTGGCATTCGCGCAGTGCCGATTGCTGAAGCCATGCTGGCGATTGTGTTGCTGGATCACTTGCTGCGTCATCGCGGTCAAAACCACGGTGTCACGACGCAAACCCCGAAAATTTAATCGTACAAACGGCTTCGCAAGGAAGCCGTTTTCTTTTCACAGTGGCGCGTCTTAACGCTGGCAGCGGAGTCGGGTACAATAGCGCGCATCGTTACTTTGAACTTCCACATAGATGACCCACGATTATCGCGATTTGATTGCACTCTTCAATCAGACCTTTTTTGAACAGTATCAGACCCGTCTTGAACTTGGCGGTGATGAGCCTATCTATCTTCCCGCGGATGACTCTACTCCTTACCATCGCATCGTGTTTGCACGAGGTTTCTATGCGTCTGCACTGCATGAAATCGCCCATTGGTGTGTGGCAGGCCCTGAGCGCCGTTTACTGGAAGATTTTGGTTATTGGTATCACCCCGATGGCCGCGATGAACAGGTTCAAGCGCAGTTTGAACAAGTGGAGATACGTCCGCAGGCGTACGAGTGGATCCTATCGGTCAGCGCTGGCTTTGCATTTAGTGTCAGTTGCGACAATCTCAATGGCGACGTTGAACCTGACCGCCTCGGGTTCATGCAAAAAGTCCATCAAGAAGTGATGTCCATTTTAGCGACGGGGTTGCCGCCGCGTGTGCTGGCATTGTCTGAGGCATTACGTGCCTTCTACCAAACCCCGCCACTTAAACCTGACGCCTTTATCGTCAAATAGAGCTTGGAATCAGCCACACCGCCTCTGACTCGCCCTGATGTTGGTAGGTGTATGAGGTTGGTACGCTGCCTTCTTCCATAACCCACACTACAGCAATCAGTGATGACCAATGGTTGGCGACGCTCAAATCAATCTGCGCCGAGCCGTTATTAAGTGATGACTTCACTAAGCATTGGTCATAGTCAACCAAACTGAGATCGCCTTGCGCCGTGCGATTGTCGCATACCGAGAGGTAAGCGATTTTGCCATTCAATTCATTGAGCATGACGTCGATATTGAGCGTGTAGACCGACGCAAGGTCATTGTCATAACTGATCGAGAGCGCTTGGAGTCCCTCGGTGGTTGCCGCTGGCGTAGTGGATGGGGATGGCTGCACGGCATCGACGCTCGCGGAGCTTCCCCCCTCGTCACCGCCGCCTCCTCCGCCACAAGCAGAGAGGCCAAGGGAGGCGAGCAATAGTGCGCCTGTAAAGTAAGGGTTGAAGTGTGTAGGCTGTCTCATCGGGCGTCTCCTTTAGTCGATGTAAATTCGGCTGGGTACTGCGAGTGTGTACCAGTTGGTGGCGGTGGTGCCGTTATCATCTTGGGCGAATTCATCAAAACTTGGGTAGGCGTTGAGAATATCGACCTGCTCCAGTGGGTGGGCCCAGTTTGTGGGGATTTCAATCGCCCAAGGTAGCCCGTTGCTGGTGTGAAAGTAAGTGTCACCGGACGAGGCGTCGACGCCATTTGCTCGGTAGCGGGGGTCAAACTTGACCGTCGGTGCTTGATTCTTTAGGTGGATCTCTAAGCTACGGCCGGGGTGAGAGCCGGACAATTGATGGCCTATATCACCATGATAATGACCGGGCGCGGCAAAGATGAATGGGTCATAGGGAAAATCGGGCATCTGCGCTAAGCTCGGTGCGTTGAGTAGGGTAACGTGCAGGGTCCAAGTGGGGCGATAGCTAGTGCCACACTGCTCCTGAGTACGAAACATGCTGCAATTGGCCGCTTCCCCGGGCTCAGTGATATCCCACAAGTCCTCTTCGATGATGAAGACAGCGTCAATGGTGTCAGGTTCTAAGACGATGCGATTTTGCTCTTCACCATTGACAGTAAGGCGCACCGAGTCTTGTTTGATGTCGCTCTGGGCGATGCCTGGAAGGCGGATAGCGAAGCCAGAGTGGTAATCGCCACCTAGCGCCGCGACTTGCCCCTCCATTTTAAGACGAATCACTTGGCCATCCAGTTGGTATTCGGTGTAGCGCACGTTCATTAACACATCATTCATGTCGTAATCGCCCTGCATCGGGTACTGATCTTCATAGGCAAACGTCGTGTACTCGCCACCGGCTGGGTATGACTCAGTGGTCACCCCACTTTCTGTAATATCGACCCGATAATCTTCGACCTCCCCTTCAGGCACGCCGCCACTTGGACCGATGCCAGAGGTATTACTAAGGCGAAAACGCGCCCAGGTTTCGCCGCTCTGCGCCCATGTTGGCGCATCAAAGAAGACAGAGGCTGTACCATCAATGACCGAGCGGTCGGTAATGATCTGCTCGCTGGAGTCAAACTGCCCATCTCTGTCCCAGTCAATCCAGCCATTGAGCACGCCGTCCGCGCTCGCGCCAGTGACCGTGACTTGCACCATACTCGTTTGGCCCACTTGCAGCGGGACGGGAAACGCGACACCATCGTCGTCGTTGAGTCCATCGGCGCTGTCATCACTCAATGGAGGAAGATAAGCCTCACTCTCACCATCCACGCTGAGCCCGAGCGTCAAGCTACTGATACCATGGCGCGCGCCGAGCGCAGCGTAACTGGTTTGATAGCTGTCTGGCGCATCGCCAAAGTCTGTGTTGTCACTGGCGACCACTGGCGCTAACGCGCAGCGTGCGCCATCATTCGAGTTGCTGGAAGGGCCGTAGGCAAAAAAATCCGCACTGGATTGAGTACCGTCTAGGGTGACACGAAACACCAAACCGTTGGCGTTGTTGCTGCCATAGAGATTGCCGTCAACGTCAAAATAGATAGCACCAAAGGTGAGCTTGTAGCCGAGTAGATCTTTGTTCAACACTTGGTTAAGACGCGTTGAACTCCCGGCTTCAACGTCAATCTCAATCAAGTAACCGTTCGCATCAATCGAATAGGCGAGGCCATTGTCAGGATGAAACGCGAGGTCATAAATCGCAGGCTTGCCGAAATCAGACGGATTGGCCACTGGCGTCATGACCAGAGTCTCGAGATCTGCCTTAATTAAGCCATATGAAGGGTGGTAGCCAAACCACGCATTAGTATGCACCGCCACATCACCGACATAGATGCGCTCGGGTACGCCGGCGGGCTGAGTCATCTCGAGCGGGTATTTGACGAATTCGGCATCGAGTTTAGCGAGAGTCTTGGCATCGTAATCCCACGCGTAAATAAAATCATCATGCTTGCTGTAACCGGCGCCATTAAGCTTGGCACTGCCCATATTGGATTCGAGCGCGCGATAGCTGCCGAGGTCGATGTCGACACCATACGCCACTGGGAAGCCGTTTGGGTTTTGAATTAGAAACGCCTGAGTGGGACATTGCGCAAAAGGCACCTCAGCACGCGCGCTGTGATGCGCTACGGCGAGGGATAAGGCGACGAGAACGTTGACGGACAATCGGGACATCTTCATAGCAATTCCTTGGTTGTTTGCGGTGCATAACCCCCTGTTGCAACCGATATGCCAGAGGACAACCCCTTGTGAACACAAGCATTTGCCTTGGGTTTCTCAATGTGAGAAGCTTTGGCCTCTTTTTGAGAATCAAACTGATTTTAGGTAGCTACAGAGAATGATCACGGAATACGAAGAAGCGTTGCTTGCGCTAATTGATGCGCGTATTGAGACAGCATCGGAAGATGAGTTGTTTGCAGGTGGCTACCTGCGTGGGCACATTTCTCTCTCCGCCGCGGCGTGTGAAGAAGAGGGGATCGTCGATCTTGACGTGTTCAAGCACCGCATTCAAGCCAGTTTAGATGGGGCGCGCAGCGAGTTGTCACCTGCTGATCGCACCATAGTGAATGACCTATGGGCCGAGTTAGCTGACCAAGCCTTACGTGCGTGACTCTTAAGTACCTGAGTCTTAAGAGCCTAAGCCAGCCAATCGGGCCTTGTTGACTAAAGCCTATTACAACTCAGTAATAGGCTTCCCCTTTCTTAATTTTCTTACCCACATCCGACTCGGGTGACAGGCGTCGAGGATGTCGACAGGCAGTGGCATCGGATCACCACACATCTGTGAAGCAAGTGTTTCCGCCAGCAACGGTGCGCTGCTCAATCCACGCGAACCTAGCCCCAACATGCAATATAGATTCGGATAACTTGGTACCGGCAGCACCTCATCCTCTTGCTGTGTTGCTAATGTTTTGTATTGTTCCACCGTCGCGCTCTGCACGCCCACCGCACCGATAAACGGCAGATGGTCGCGGCTCACGCAGCGAATGCCTTGGCGAGATTGGTTGTCACTGGTATCGACATCCTGAGTCCAATCTTGGTTGGGGAGGCAGCGCTTGAGTTTTTCACCATTATCGATTTGCGCAGCAGGATCAAACTCTGTATCAAGGCGCGTGCGATCGTAGCTGGCGCCAATACAATGCTGCTGGTTATTTGGGTTCACCGGCGTCATGTAGCCATCGTAACAAAGTACGTTGCGCAGGCTGCTTAATCGCTCAGTGGTCGGGATATGACTTACTTGTCCTTTCACTCGTCCAAGTGGCAGAGTGGAGGTCTGCGTAAGGTCGGTAAACTGATGCCCATTGGCGACCACCACCGCATCAAAGGTGCGGGACTCCTGTTGGCTGCATACCGTCCAAGTGCCCTCTGAGTGCGCTTTTAGTTCGGTGACCTTATGCTCAAAGCGAACCTCGAAAAGGGGGTGTGCCGATAAATCGTCAATCAATCCTTGGCTCAACTCTGCCGGGCAGAGCCAGCCGCCCAATGGATAATGCACGCTAGGCATAGCCAACGGTAAACCGACGGTTTGCGCCGTCTGCGCTGGGTCCAATGGCGTAACCAGTTGAGCATCAAAGCCCACTTGATTCAGTTTGCTCAGTTTGGTGTGTGATTTTTCATCCCACATCAATTGAGTGACGCCGCACCAGTCGTGGTCGAAATGAAAGCGTTCACTGGCTTGCTCGACAAATTGACGGGCAAAGAGAAAAGCAGGGGCGAAAAAGCGTGACACGCCGCTGTGGGTGCCATTGAGCAGTGGGTACACCGCGCCTTGTCGATTGCCAGAGGCGCCCATTGCTGCGGCTTTATCTTGGCAATAGAGCGTGACGCGTTTCCCGCGTCGAATCAGCGCCGTGGCTAAAGTTGCGCTGGCAATGCCACCACCAACAATGGCGATCGACTCTGCGTCTGCGCTATTTGGCCGCGCAAATAGGGGGGAGAGGTTGCTGTAAGGTGTGCGTTCACTCAACTCACCCGCAATCATCTCTCTTTTGGTGCCAAAGCCTTTGACTTTTTTCATCGCAAAGCCCGCTTCAATCAGCCCTCTACGGACAAAACCGGCGGCAGTAAAGGTGGCGCAGTGACAGCCTTGTTTGGCGAGTCTCGCCATGCCGTCAAACAGCGTTTGATTCCACATTTCTGGGTTTTTACTCGGAGCAAATCCGTCGAGAAACCAGGTGTCGACGAAACCTTGCTCAGGCACTGGAACCAGAGGGAGGCAATCTTTAATGTCACCAAACCAGAGATCTAACGTCACGGCACCGTCATCGAGCACAATACGGTGACACTCAGGCACCGCAATCGGATAGTGCTTTTGCAGCTTTTGCGCGTAGCTGGCCAGCTCAGGCCACGCGAGGTGCGCTTTGGCCAAGTCTTCTTTGCTTAGGGGGTACTTCTCAAAACTGACAAAATGCAGCTCTTTAAGTGGCGCATCAGGATGGCGCTGTCTAAATTCATCAAACCATTGCCACAACGCAAGGAAGTTAAGCCCTGTGCCAAAACCGGTTTCTGCCACCACAAAACGGCGTTGGTCATATTCCTGCCATCTTTGCGGAAGATGATTTTGGGTCAGGAAAACATAACGGGTTTCTTCAAGACCATTGACGTTGGAGAAGTAGACGTCGTCAAATTGGTCGGAAACTGGTGTGCCAGCTTCATTCCAGCCAAGCTGGGCGTGCGAAATAGTGGTCATAGAGAGTCAGAGTTCTTTCTATTTAGACATTAAAAGTGTGAAGATTGTACGGATTTATGGGAAAGCTGACCACTTTTGCAGGGCAACTTCGTTATTATCTAGCGGAAATTTAATTTATAGGATTGTCATAATGAAACGTGTCGTAATCACCGGTATGGGTATTGTTTCGAGTATCGGTAACAACGCCGAAGAAGTGTTAGCGTCTCTAAAAGCAGGAAAATCTGGTATCACTGCCTCTGAGCAGTTTAAAGAACACGGTCTACGTTCGCAGGTTTGGGGTGATCTAAAAATCAACCCAGCAGAGCACATCGATCGTAAACAGATGCGCTTTATGGGTGATGCGGCTGCGTATGCTTACCTATCAATGGAACAAGCGATCGAAGACGCAGGCCTGACTCCAGAGTTGGTCTCTAACGATCGTACCGGTATTGTGGCAGGTTCAGGTGGCGCATCTGCGCTCAATCAAACGGTGGCAACTGACACCATGCGCGCCAAAGGCGTGAAACGTGTTGGTCCATACATGGTGCCTCGCACTATGTCATCGACGGTTTCTGCGTGTCTTGCGACACCGTTTAAGATCCGCGGCGTGAACTACTCAATGAGCTCGGCGTGTGCGACTTCTGCGCATTGTATTGGTCACGCGATGGAGCTGATTCAACTGGGTAAACAAGACATCGTTTTTGCTGGTGGTGGTGAAGAGCTTGATTGGTCTCAAACCATGATGTTTGATGCGATGGGCGCTCTGTCGACTAAGTACAACGAGACACCAGAAAAAGCATCTCGTACCTACGATGCGGATCGTGATGGTTTCGTTATCTCTGGTGGTGGCGGTATGTTAGTCATTGAAGAGCTTGAGCACGCGCTTGCGCGCGGCGCGAAAATTTACGGCGAAATTGTTGGCTACGGCGCGACGTCTGACGGCTACGATATGGTGGCGCCATCAGGTGAAGGCGCGGTGCGTTGTATGAAGATGGCGATGCAAGCTGTCGATAGCATTGATTACGTCAACACGCACGGCACCTCTACACCGGTTGGTGATGTTAAAGAGCTTGGGGCGATTCAAGAGCTGTTTGGTCAAAACAGCCCAGCAATTTCAGCAACGAAAGCGATGACAGGTCACGCATTGGGCGCTGCAGGCGTACATGAAGCCATCTACTCAACTTTGATGCTGACTCACAACTTTATTGCCCCAAGTGTGAACATCGAAAATCTCGACGAAGCGGCTCAAGGCCTTGATATCGTGACTCAAGCGCGTGACGCTGAGTTGAACACTGTGATGTCAAACAGCTTCGGCTTTGGTGGAACGAACGCGACGTTGGTGATTAAAAAGTACCAAGCTTAATCGCTCGCGCTGGTTCGCCAGACACCCGTTTCCAGGACTGGTGGTGAAGAGTTTTACTCACCGCCGAACAGACGCAGACTCTGACCCATGGAGAGCGGGTTAGGATCCTTTTGTTCTGGATAATTGCCCGGCCATGCGCCGGGCTTTTTTACGTCAGACGGGGCGTGCTACTCGACACCGAGCCTGCTTTTCTGCACAATCGCCCCAACGCCCTTTAATCAAAGACAGCACACCATGAAAATTCTAATCGATGAAAACATGCCTTACGCCGAAGGGCTATTTAGCCAACTGGGTGAGGTGGTGTTGAAATCAGGCCGACAAATCACTGCGCAAGACCTTATCGATGTGGATGCGCTCATGATTCGCTCCGTCACCAAAGTGAACGCAGAGCTTATCGCCAACGCCAATAAACTGAAATTTGTCGGCACCGCAACGGCGGGGATGGACCATGTCGACCAAGCACTATTGCGTGAACGAGGTATCTTCTTTACCGCCGCTCCCGGATGCAACAAAGTCGGCGTTGCTGAATATGTGGTGAGTGTGATGATGGTGCTAGCGCAGCAACATGGTTTCTCGGTGTTTGATAAAACCGTTGGCATTATTGGTGCTGGTCAGGTGGGCAGCTACTTACAAGCGTGTTTGGAGGGGATCGGCATTCAAGTGCTCATCAATGATCCACCAAAACAAGCGCAAGGCGACGCGCGTTCGTTTACTCCGCTGGATACCTTGCTCGAGCAAGCGGATATTATCACCATCCATACGCCGATTACGAAAGAGGGCGAGTATCCTACCCATCACCTTATCGATGAAGCGGTACTCAACCGTTTACGCGGCGACCAAATCTTGATCAATGCGGCGCGGGGCCCCATCGTGGACAACAGTGCACTTAAGGCGCGGCTTGCGCGTCAAGATGGCTTTATTGCAGCACTGGACGTGTTTGAATTTGAACCTGAGGTTGATATGGAGTTGCTGCCTCTGCTAGCATTCGCGACCCCTCATGTGGCTGGATATGGGCTTGAGGGGAAAGCTCGTGGCACGACGATGATCTTTAATGCCTTTTGTGAGTTTTTAAATCAAGAGTTGAGCGCGAACGCCAGTGATCTGTTGCCGATCGCGCCGGTTCCTCGTCTTGAGCTTAATCGAGCGTGGGATGAGGCGACGCTACACACGATCACACAGCTCGTCTATGATGTGCGTAAAGATGATGCACTGTTTCGCCGAGAAATCGGTCAGCCCGGCGCCTTTGACGCCATGCGTAAAAATTACTGGGATAGACGCGAATACAGTGCCATCACGCTAGTGGGGACGGCTGATTGTCAGTTGTCACCCCTAGCCAAACTAGGTTTTCAGGTTGAGGTAAATCAATGAGCCAGCAATACAATGTTGCCATTTTGGGCGCGACAGGCGCCGTCGGTGAGACGATTTTAGACGTTTTACAAGAACGTAAATTTCCCGTGGGTGATCTCTACCTACTTGCCAGTGAGCGTAGTGAAGGCAAAAGCTACCGTTTTAATGGCAAGACGATCAAAGTAGAGAATGTTGAGAATTTTGACTGGTCTCAAGTTCATATTGCGCTGTTTTCTGCTGGGGGCGATTTGTCGGCGAAATGGGCACCCATCGCTGCAGAGGAAGGCGTTGTCGTGATCGACAATACGTCACATTTCCGCTACGAATATGACATTCCTCTTGTGGTGCCTGAGGTCAATCCAGAAGCGATTGCGGAGTTTCGTAACCGCAACATCATCGCCAACCCAAATTGCTCGACTATTCAAATGCTGGTGGCGCTCAAGCCAATTCATGATGCCGTCGGTATCGAGCGCATCAATGTCTCGACTTACCAATCAGTGTCAGGAGCAGGCAAAGCCGGTATTGATGAGCTGGCAGGGCAAACGGCTAAACTACTCAATGGGTTACCCGCTGAAACCAACCAGTTCTCTCAGCAGATCGCGTTCAACTGTATTCCACAGATCGACCAGATGATGGAAAACGGCTACACCAAAGAAGAGATGAAGATGGTGTGGGAAACGCAAAAAATCTTTAATGACCCATCCATTACGGTGAACCCGACCTGCGTTCGCGTGCCGGTGTTTTATGGCCATGCTGAAGCGGTCCACGTAGAAACTCGTGCGCCGATTGACGCAAGCGAAGTCGTGCAGATGCTGGAGCAAACAGAAGGGGTTGAAGTATTCCATGGCGAGGATTTTCCGACCCAAGTTCGCGATGCTGGCGGCAAAGATCACGTCATGGTCGGACGAATCCGCAATGACATTAGCCACCACAGTGGCGTCAATTTGTGGGTGGTGGCCGACAACGTCCGCAAAGGCGCGGCGACCAACGCGGTACAAATCGCCGAAGTGTTGATTCGCGATTACTACTGAGTACTGAGTGTCCGCTTCGCTTTTAAGAGCCTCGCCCTAGTGCGAGGCTTTTTTAGTCAAAGTAAGAAAATTAGTGTGAGATTCATGCGATTATGGCGTAGGACACACATTTTTTGGCTCTCAGCCTATAGTTTTACTGCGTTTATCCGATATATTTAACAGATCAACGTTTTCAAACTATTAAGCACATAGCTGAGCCTTTTATGCTTCATATTTTTAAGCGCCTGCTTTTGCCTTTGGCATTGGTGGCCGTGACTCAGACATCCATCGTTAGTGCAGAAAGCATTCGCCTAAAGGGTCCAAATGGCGAAATTCAGTCTTCTCCACAGTTTGCACAGCCGCTTGCGCGTCGCTCTGGACTAGCGAATGAACCGTCACGCTTCTACGGACCGACTGGCGAACAAGAGACCTTATGGAGCATCGCTTCGCAACTGAGACCCTCTAATCAAGTCTCTGTGCAGCAAACCCTCTACGCTATTTATCAGATCAATCCCCAAGCTTTCGACAACCAAAATATCCATGAACTGATCCCAGGCAGCAATCTTCGTATCCCTTCATTAGCGCAAATCCAGAGTGCTACCACTGATCAAGCGGTCAATGTGATGGCGGCGCACCAAGCGCGCTTAACACCGACTCAACCCGTCGCCCCAGCGCCTCAGCCTCAACGGGCAACCCCTCCGGTCACGGCGCCAGTCGACGCTTCGGTCGTTGAGTCTACAACGCCAGACATGATGGCCAAACCGGCGCAAGATGTGCCGAGTACGCCTGAAAGTCGCCCACAAGACAGTGCTTCACAAAACAGCGATTTGAAAGACATTGCCAATCAAGAGCGCCAAGGTGAAGTCTCGACGCTAGAAAATCAGCTCAAAACCTCTGAAACAGAGTTGATGGCGTTGGAGGAGAAAAACCACAAACTGCGCCTGATGCTTGCACAGGTTCAATCGGAAGTGGACGTACTCAAAGACTCCTTGGGCGATGAATCACGCATTCGCAACGAAGTTGAAAAACTGCTGGAAGCCGAACGTCTCAAGCTGGCGGAAGAGCAAAAAATGGCGCCAAGCCAATGGGATAAGTTGCTATCGAACACTTGGGCAGTGGCTGCAATGGCGGTGGTTCCTGGTTTGATCATTGGTTTGTTGGTCATGTTGTTACTCGGGCGCCGTTCTAAATCTGAGCCTCAAGCAGAAAACACACCGGAAGCGACGCCAACGGTTGCACCTGTTGTCCCCGATACGCTCAATGAAGATATTGGTGATGATCTTCTGCTCGATGATGACTTGTTTGGCGAGTCAGATGACGGTGAAGCGCTGTTCTCCGATGAATCGGAAGAGCAAAGTGATGAAGCGGATGTGTTTGCCGACCTTGATGACAGCGATTTAGACTTCAACCTCGAGGGCGAAGAGGGTGAGGACCCATTCGCCGGTATCGGCGATGACGGCGATCTGGATGAAACCCTTGCCGATGAAGTGGACAGTGCCAACGGTATCAGCGTCAAAGGGGACGATAAAGCGCTCAGCTTGGAAGAGATGGAACGTGCGCTTGATGATGTCGTGATGGACGACGATGAAGATGACAGTTTCGACCTCTCGGATGGGGGCGACTTTAGTCAAGATGACATTGACTCGTTGCTCGCCGGTGACAGCGATGACGACTCGCTAGAAAGTAGCGAGCTCGATCAATCCATGTTGGATGATTTGTTTGAGCAGAACAAAGAGAGTGATGAGGGCGATGTCGACTTCGATGAGTTGCTTGATGAAGCGGAAAATGCGTTTGATTTGAGTGATGAGGCCGATGACGAACTGACACAAACCTCAATTGCATCCGATGATGATATTGATGCGCTGTTCGCAGAAGCGGAGGCGCAAGCTAACTTAGAGGAACTCGAGTCTAACTCGGTCGATGACGCCGCTCTGCTTGACGAAATGCTAGAGTCAGACTTCCAGCTCGATGATGACGAAGAGGATGACTTCGACGACTTGATTGGCGCTGATATTGAGGAGAGCGTTGAGCCTGAGAGCACCGAGTTACTCGACGAGTTGCTGGAGGTCGATGAAGAGGACCCGTTTGAGGATTCACAATCTCTACTCGACAGTGAACTCGATGAGCTGATTAGTGCCGATGAGTTAAATGCCCCTCTTGATGCAGGCACGGATCTGCTGGATGAACTGGTAGGGCAAGATGGCGAAGAGGATCTCAACGATGACGCCACTGACTTGTTCGAAGAGCTGCTTGATATTGAGCAGAGTAGTGAAGAGAGCCTAGAAGCCATTGCTGACCACGTGTCGCCTAGCGTGAGTGAAGATGTCGATACCTTGCTTGACCAAGCGCAAGCAGAGGAACAGGCTTTACCAGAACCAGAACCAGAACCAGAACCAGAACCAGAACCAGAACCAGAACCAGAACCAGAACCAGAACCAGAACCAGAACCAGAACCAGAACCAGAACCAGAACCAGAACCAGAACCAGAACCAGAACCAGAGAAAGGTTTTTCTAGCGAAGAGTTCATCGACGATATGATGAGTGTTGCCCCGCAAGGTGACCCATTGCTCGACGAACAACAACAAGACCCTGATTTATCTACGTTAGCGCTTGACGAGCAGGACGAGTCTGATCTCATCCCTGCAGAGCCAGAGCCAGAGCCAGAGCCAGAGCCAGAGCCAGAGCCAGAGCCAGAGCCAGAGCCAGAGCCAGAGCCAGAGCCAGAGCCAGAGCCAGAAGAAGATGAAGACGACTGGTTAAGCGCCGCTATCGACGAAGTGGAAAATCCTGACTATGACTCAGAGATGCCGCTCGATAGTGACGAGTTGCTGCCGCAAAGCGGCAGTGAGGAAACGCCAGCAGAGCCAGCTACGCTGAGTGATGATGACCAAAGTGATGATGCTGACGATGATGATTGGCTGAAGTCTGCCATTGAAGAGGTTGAGCAGCCACACGTTAAAGAGAGCCCATTAGAAGAGAGTCAGGTTAAGGAAGAGTTAGCGACTGAGCCAGAACCAACACAACCTGTAGAGGATGAGAGTACACCTGCCGTTGATGCTGGATGGGACCAGGGCATTGATCAACCAGCTTCTAACACACAGGAGAGTGAAGCGGTAGAAGCACCGGAATCGGATGAGAAGGAATCATCAGAC